>CAJKEF010000158.1 GCA_905198825.1 uncultured Collinsella sp.
CCCGCTGTCCGAGGACGACCCTTCGGGCTCGCAGGTGAGCCATACCATTACGAAGACTGCCATGGCCGTGGTTATCGGCATTTTGGTGCTGATTGTGGGCATGCAGATTGGCTACGGCGTGATGCGACGTCTGAATACCGCGAACCTTTCCGAAAGTGTTTCGGTGGATACCGTTTCGACCGCGCTCAAGGGTGGACTTGAATGGGGCAATGGCTTTACGCAGTTCCCGCTCGATTTTACCGTCGACGAGGCAGATGAGCGCACGGGCACGGTTGAGGTGACGGTGCTGGACACGTCTTCTGCCAACGAACTCGAGCTGCTGTCCAACGGTCAGATTCAGGCGGCGGCGCTCGCAACCAACGCCCTGCTCAACGACAAGATCGACCGTGTGGTGTATAACGTTCACGCCTATATCGACGAGGACAGCAGGATCCAGCATGATTCCTTCTTTGGCATGTTTCCTGCTCAGGGGCACCAAAGCGCCATCCTGACGTTCGTTTGGACCAAGAGCTCGTCCAACGCCACGAGTATCGACTGGAAGATGCGCATCGTAAGCATGGACGACACCATTGCCGAGCGCATTCAAAAACAGGTCAACTCGGTTTCATCGCTGATCGAGGACCCGGTGGTGAGCCAGACCAAGATCACGGAGGAGCAGGCCGAGCGCGATCTTGAGCATCGTCTGCACGGTCGAGAGATCTTCCGCGGCGGAAAGCCCGATCGCACGCCGTCCGAGCTGCTGGAGCAGGACAAGCAAAAGTAGTCCGCAGTCACATAGAACGATGCCATCCCGCGTGAGCCGCAAGCCCACGCGGGATGATTTTTCTGGGACGGGGATTAAAAAATCATTCTGTCATGTATGCAGTTGGCGACAAAGCCCTGCTCTCAGAATAATTTTTTAATCCCCGTCCCAGAAAAATCATTATGCACAGGAAGTCATAATTATCATTTTGTAAACAATTCTATGTAATTAATGCCATGGGCGATGCTTGCGGTTAGAATACCGCGAGGCCTAACTACACACCTTTAAGCCGGTCCTGTGAGACCGGGAAGGAGAACTATGGCGAACAACCATATTGCGGGCGCTGCCGCCCGCACCGTCGCGCCCAGCGAGCTGTGCCAGCGTATGCTGGCTAAAACCAGCAAGGGCACCTGCGGTCCCTGCATCCTGTATCTTGAGGATGGGACCATTTTTTATGGACGTGCATGCGGCGCCGAGGGCACCGCGACCGGCGAAGTCTGCTTCAACACCTCGCTCGAGGGCTACTTTGAGGTCATGACCGACCCGAGCTATGCCGGCCAAATCGTAACCATGACCTATCCGCAGATCGGCAACTACGGCATTGACGAGACCGATGTCCAGTCGGCCTTCCCCGGCGACGCCGTGCGCCCTGCGAGCGCTCCGGCTATGCGCGGCATGATCGTTCGCGACATGTGCGCCACGCCTTCTAACTGGCGCTCGGCCGTCAGCGTGCCGGAGTACCTGCGCGCTCACGGCATCGTCGCTATCGAGGGTGTCGACACCCGCGCTTTGGTGCGCCATCTGCGCGACAATGGTTCCAAGATGGGCATTATCTCGACTGAGATCTTCGACGTCGACGAGCTTGCCGAGCGCCTGTCCGCCGCGCCCACGCTGGTCGGCGAGAACCTGGTCAAGACCGTGAGCTGCCCCGCGCCTCACGAGTTTGTGGCCGCCGACCTGTCTGCCACGCATGACTTTGCACTTGCGGTTGCCGCTCCTGCCCGTCACAAAGTGGTCGCCTACGACTGCGGCGTCAAGCGCGGCATTCTGGAGGGCCTCGTCCGCGCCGGCTGCGACCTTACTGTCGTGCCGTGGGATACGCCTGCCCAGCAGGTGCTCGACATGAATCCCGATGGCGTCTTTTTGTCCAACGGCCCCGGCGATCCTGACGCCGTGGTGGAGACCTACGAGCAGGTGCAGCAGCTGATCGGCAAGGTGCCGGTCTTTGGTATTTGTCTTGGTCACCAGATGATCAGCCTGGCCTGCGGTGCCCAGATGGAAAAGCTTAAGTTTGGTCACCGCGGTGGCAACCAGCCGGTCATGAACCTGGTAAGCCGTCGCGTTGAGATCACCGCGCAAAACCATGGCTTTGGCCTGCTGTTCCCCAGCTTGGGCAAGCTTGTCCCTGAGCTTTCCGGCGGCGAGACCGAGCATGCGGCCGATGGCGATCTGCGCGTCTGGGTGCGCCGCGGAATCGCGCCGGTCGTGATGAACGAGCGCTTTGGCCGCATTCGCCTGACGCACGTGAACCTCAACGACGGCACCGCCGAGGGCATCCAACTGCTCGATGCCCCGTGCTTCTCGGTCCAGTACCACCCCGAGGCTTCGCCTGGCCCCACCGATGCCCACTATCTCTTTACCGCCTTTACGCGACTCATGGACGGCGAGGAGAACTACCTGGACATCGACACCGCCAAGGACCGCCTGGCTGGCTGGAATTTCGCCGAGACCGCCGCGACTGAGACCGAGGAGAACTAACATGCCGAAACGTACTGACATCAAGCGTATCCTCGTTATTGGTTCGGGCCCCATCGTTATTGGCCAGGCCTGCGAGTTCGACTACTCTGGCGCCCAGGCCTGCAAGGTGCTCAAGGAGGATGGCTTTGAGGTCATCCTGGTCAACTCCAACCCGGCGACCATCATGACCGACCCGGGTCTTGCCGACCGCACCTATGTCGAGCCCATCACCGCCGAGTTTATCGAGCGCGTGATCAAGAAAGAGCGCCCGGACGCGCTGCTGCCCACGCTGGGCGGCCAGACCGGTCTGAACGCCGCCGTCGAGCTGGCGAAAGACGGCACGCTCGACAAGTACGGCGTCGAGATGATCGGCTGCGACCTGGCCGCTATCGAGCGCGGCGAGGACCGCAAGCTCTTTAACGAGGCCATGGCCGAGATCGGCCTGGAGGTCGCGCGCTCGGGCTATGCCTACAGCGTGGCTGACGCCGAGGCCATCGCCGAGCGCGTGGGATATCCCTGCGTGCTGCGCCCGAGCTTTACCCTCGGTGGCGCCGGCGGCGGCATCGCTCACACTCACGAGGAACTCGTCTCCATCGTGAGCCAGGGCCTGGAGCTCTCGCCTGCCCACGAGGTGCTGGTCGAGGAGTCCATCGAGGGCTGGAAAGAGTATGAGATGGAGGTCATGCGCGACCACGCCGGCAACGGCATCATCGTGTGCTCCATCGAGAACCTCGACCCCATGGGCGTGCATACCGGCGACTCCATCACCGTGGCGCCGGCGCAGACGCTCTCCGACCTTGAGTATCAGCGCATGCGCGTCGCCTCGCTCGCCATCTTGGAGAAGATCGGCGTCGAGACCGGTGGCTCCAACGTGCAGTTTGCCGTGAACCCCCAGACCGGCCGCCTGATCGTCATCGAGATGAACCCGCGCGTGAGCCGTTCGTCCGCATTGGCCTCCAAGGCCACGGGTTTCCCCATCGCTAAGGCCGCCGCGCGCCTGGCCGTGGGCTATACGCTCGACGAGATCGTCAACGACATTACCAAGGCAACGCCCGCCTGCTTTGAGCCCACGATCGACTACTGCGTGGTCAAGGTGCCGCGCTTTGCCTTCGAGAAGTTCAAGGGTACCGACCCCACGCTCACCACGCGTATGAAGGCCGTGGGCGAGATCATGGCGATCGGCCGCACCTTTGAGGAGGCCTTTGGCAAGGCCATGCGCTCGCTGGAGGACGGCCACCAGGGCATCTGCGCCGGCGGCAAGAAGGGTGCCGACAAGCTGAGCGACGACGAGCTCGCTCAGGCCGTGGCGACCCCGACCGAGCACCGCATCTTCTTTGTGGTCGAGGCCCTGCGCCGTGGCTGGGACATCGCCCGCATCCATGCCATCTGCGGTATCGATCCGTGGTATCTCAACCGCATCAACGATATGGTGCAGGTCCAGGAGAGCATCCGCGGCCTGCGCGTGGAGGACATTGACGCCGACGCGATGCGCCTGCTCAAGCAGTATGGCACGAGCGATGCCGAGATTGCCGCGCTGACCGGCTCGGATGAGCGTTTTGTTCGCGCTTACCGTAAGGGTCTGGGCGTGGTTCCCAGCATGAAGACGGTCGACACCTGCGCCGCCGAGTTCTCGAGTGCCACGGAATACCACTATAAGACCTACGAGAACATTTACCGCACGAGCCCGATCGCCAAGAAGTGCGTTGCCCCCGACGAGACCACGCCGGCAAGCAAGCCCAAGGCG
>CAJKEF010000159.1 GCA_905198825.1 uncultured Collinsella sp.
TACCCCAAAGAAGGGGAAAGATACCCAAAGGGAAATTGCGAAGTCCCAAGGACCTACTTGGGCGCATTGCCGCTACGGTCGCGCTCGCTTTGCTCTACACGCCACTCTTCCCAGCCGCGGCCGGCAGGCTGCCAAAACGCACCGCGCTCCAGCCCCTCGGGCAAATAGCGCTGATCGACCCACCCTTCGGGATAATCATGCGGATACTTATACACACCGTATTCGTCGCTGCCCGGGCGATGACGATCGCGCAGATAACTCGGCACCTCGCGCAGCCCACTTGAATGGATATCGGCCAACGCCGCATCGATCGAAGCCTCGCACGCGTTGGATTTAGGCGCCAAGCACACATAGAGTGCAGCCTGAGCCAGGTTAATGCGGCACTCGGGATAGCCAATGACCTCGGCAGACTTAAACGCGGCATGTGCCACCAAAAGCGCCTGTGGGTCGGCGTTGCCAACATCCTCAGAAGCCTGAATCATAATACGACGAGCGATAAACTTAGGATCCTCTCCCGCGTCAATCATGCGCGCAAGCCAGTAGACCGTGGCATCGGGGTCGCTACCGCGCATGGACTTAATGAACGCACTGATGATGTCGTAGTGCATGTCGCCGTTTTTGTCATACGTAAAACCGCGACGCGGGTTGGCAATCTTTACGTCATCCACGGTGATGGGATAGCGCTCCCCCGCCGCCGGCGCTGGCGTCCCTTCGGTATCGGGACGCGTGACGGCAATCTCGCTCGCCAGCTCAAGTGTCGTCAGGGCCGAGCGTGCATCACCCGCTGCCAGCGTGCAAATGGTCTTGACCGTATCATCATCGGCCGAGAATTTGCCGTTCAGGCCCTGAGGTGCCTCGAGCGCACGCTCGATAAGCATGGCGATATCCTCGTCCTTTAAATGCTCAAGCTCCACGACTCGACCACGTGAGAGCAGCGCCGAGTTGACCTCGAAGTACGGATTCTCCGTCGTGGCGCCAATCATAATGACAGTACGGTTCTCAACTGCATGCAGCAAGGCATCCTGCTGCGACTTAGAAAAGCGGTGAATCTCGTCGATGAACAGAATGGTGCGGCGGTCGTACGTATTCAGGCGCGTCTTGGCCTCGTCAATCACGCGACGCAAGTCCTTTACGGTGCCCGTCACGGCGCTGACCTCGACAAACTCGCTCTTTGTATGGTTGGCGATAATGTGGGCCAGCGTCGTCTTACCCGTACCGGCTGGCCCATACAAAATCACACTCGACATCACGTCGTGCTCAATCGCGGCACGCAACCACGAACCCTTACCGACGGCCTTTTGCTGGCCCACGTACTCGTCGAGCGAATTGGGCCGCATGCGCACCGCGAGCGGCGCATTTTTAAAGGAACGCTCGCGCGTCGAGGCAGAAAAAAGGTCGTCCATAGCCATCCCGTGCATCAATCAAAAACGTTTTCAACTAACCAGTATACCGAAAGGATACGAACTACCGTTCGTTAATATAGGTACGATGCGGAAACTTTAGACCCGGGAACAGCTTGCTCGTCAGTTCGCAGAAATAACCGTCCGTCATGCTCGCAATGTAATCCACGACCGCCTGGTCCTTATCGTTCTGCCAGGCATAGGCGCGATCGTAGTAGGAAAGCTGCTGCTCGATGCGAGAAATGTGGTGTTTAAAGATATACGAGGACTCGTCACCTTCGTTTATATCCTGCAGGCAACGGTCGTAGAGCTTTTCGAACGCCTCGCGCAGTTCCGCTTCGGAGTCGCCTTCAATGCCGCCCTTGCTATAGATCTTCTCGTAGTTCTCGCGCTTGGCTCGGCGGATCTCCTCAAACAGGTCCTCGCTCATCTCGATGCGCGGCTTACCATAGCTATGCTCAACGATATCGATGGAGGCATGCGTAAGGATCCAGCTGTTGTATGCCCCGCCCAGGTCATCGTCAAAGGCGTCGGGTGATAGCAGACCCGCCGCAATGGCGTCTTGGCGATCGCGCCCCACGTAGGCAAGGATATCCGAGATGCGAACCACGCAGCCCTCGAGCGTCATGGGGCGCAGGTGCTCAATTGCGCTGTAACCTGTGGCAATGCAATCCTCAACCGTAAGGTCGAACTGGTCAAAGGAGCTCATGTCCGAAAGCTCAAACACACGCTGTTCGTACTCACCATTGTGGCATAGCACGCCGTCGAGCGTCTGGAGCGACACGTTGCGGCCGTACAGCGCGTCGAGCACGCGGACCGACTGCACGTTATGGAAAAAATAACGCCCCGTACGCTCATGATAGATATCGTTGAGGAAGCGCTCGCCCGCATGGCCAAAAGGCGTGTGTCCCAAGTCGTGGCCCAGGCCAATCGCCTCGATCAAATCGCAGTTGAGCCCCAGGGCGCGACCGATATCGCGTGCAATGCGCGAGACAAGCTGCACATGCAGACCGCGGCGCGACAGGTCATCGTTACTGCGAAAGCTAAAGACCTGCGTTTTGCCTGCATAACGCGTGTACGCCGGAAGATGAAGAATCTTTTCGGTGTCGCGCATAAACGCCGGACGCATAAGCGTGCCTTTGTCGGCGGCGCGATCAATACGACGAATGACCTGGTAGCCGTTACAACGATACGGGTTGACATAGCCCGAAGCGCGATCGGCGGCAATGCGCTCGACAAGTTCGGGCGACAACGCCGAGGGAATACGGTCCATGCGCGCCTTAATGACGGCCGTTTCTTGATTAGTTGCCATGGCATGCTCCTTAAGAAGGATGCGCAATCGGTTACAAAGTGCAGCCCACAACCTCGATTATGGCAAAAATCGGCACCAAAAACGGGAGCAATGGCAGGGAGCGCGATTTTGTGATGACGCAGGAGAGGGCAAGGACCAGGAGCGCGACGGCAAATGCCACGATGCCACCCATAGGGTCGAGCGTGCAAAGCGCGAAGAGTGCTTTGGCGTCCCCCATGCCAATGCCCGAGGTTTGGCGAAAACGACGCCAGAGGGACTCAGTCAGAACAAGGGCAAGGTAGACGATGACCGCAAGACCGGCATGGTCAAGCGCCGTGTTAACGCCTTTGTCGAGCCAAACGCCCACTAACGCCGTCACCGCACACGCACCGGCAAGCTCATTGGGAAAACGTCGCTGACGGGCATCAATCGCCGCGCCGGCAAAGATGCAAATCCAAAACGGGATATAAAACATCGAGTACCTCCTCGAGCTGCATCGCAAAAGCAAAAACCACCACAAAGGTGCCTGTCCCCTTTGCGGTGGTTTTGGTGGTGGTTATTTGGCGCCTTGCATGACCTCGTCGAGGGTGACGTTTACGGCATGCTGGGTAGGAACCCAGTCGACCTTCAGGAACAGCGCGGCCACCGTGATGGGGATATAGCTGAACATAAAGATCGGGAAGGTAAACAGGTTAGTCACCAGACGCCACTTTTGCGCGCAGTGAATGTGCTTGTACTCAAAGATAGTCGTGAGCAGCGCCAGGATAAAGAAGGTCTGATACATCATGGCGAAGGTCATAATGAGCGAAGCGGCGCACGCCTGCATCTCGACTTCGGTAGCCAAGAAACCATGCGAAAGGCCACCCACAATCAAGAACGTCGCATTAGCGAGCATCGAGATCAGCGATAGCAGCATACCCGGGGCGATCGTCATGAACATGTCGTAGGCGGCAAAGCGATGATAGCGGAACGTCGACTTGACCAGATGCTTGCCGTAGGTAAAGAACACCTGGTAAAAGCCCTTGGTCCAGCGCATACGCTGCTTCCAGGATGCCTTGAACGTCACGGGTTGCTCGTCAAAGAACTCCGCCGGCGCATAGCCAATGCGAATACCGTGAATAGCGCAGAACGTAGTGAACTGAATGTCCTCGGTCAGCGTGTGGAACTGCCAGCCGTGCATGCCCTCGATAACACTGGCGGAGATGAGGTAGCCCGAACCCGAGACGGCGCAAGACGTCTTACAGATATTACGCGCGTTGTTGAGAAAGCGCGCCTCGCGCAGGTACCAAGTAGCATTAGCTGCCGAGATCCACGAGCTGCCAAAATTCTTGGAGTTGCGATAGCTCGTGACCACATGGAATCCCTGGTCAAAGGCATCGTTCATCTTGGACACGTAATCGCGGGAGATAACGTTATCGGCATCGAAGATAAAGTAGCCTTCAAACGTGTCGGGATACTCGTTAAGGATGCGGTCGAAGCCAAAGTCCATGACCCAGCTCTTACCCTTACGGGCAAGATCATTGCGCTCGTA
>CAJKEF010000160.1 GCA_905198825.1 uncultured Collinsella sp.
CGACGCCGATGGTGCGGAGCACGTCGGTGTGCGCGAAGACCTCATGCGGCTCGCCTTGCAGTGCGATCTGGCCGTGATCGAGCACCAATACACTGCTGCAGTACTCCGAAAGTAAAGCGACCTTTTGCTCAACGACGACGATGGTGATGCCGAGCGCGCGGTTTGCCTCACGTAACGTTTCGAAGACCAAGGTGGAACTGGCGGGATCGAGCGCCGCGGTTGGCTCATCGAGCACTAAGACGCGCGGACGCATGGCGAGGATGGCGGCGATGGCTACCTTTTGCTTCTGTCCGCCCGAGAGGGTGGCGATCTCGCGGTCGCGCAGGTCGCTGATGCCGACGGTCTCGAGCGTTTCGCTCACGCGCTGCTCGATCTGGTCGTGGGGAACGCCAAAGTTCTCGAGGCCAAAGAGCATCTCGTCCTCGACGACCGAAGCGACCATCTGCGTGTCGATGTCCTGCAACACGCTGCCGACGATCTGCGACACATCGGTGAGCGAAACTTCACAGGTGTCGTGGTCGTCAACCATGACGGACCCAAAGAACGTGCCGGTGTAGTGGTGGGGCACGGCACCCGACAGACAGGCGGCAAGCGTGGACTTACCGGCGCCCGAGGGCCCGATGATGCCGATGAAATCTCCCTTGTTCACGCTGAGCGAGATGTGGCTGAGCGCCTGCTCGGTCTGCGTGCCATAGGAGAACGAGACATCGTCGACGTTGATGATCGTTTCCATGGATACCTTTCATAGTCATTGGGGACGTTCTTAAATGACCAGTTGTTTAAGATCGTCCCAAAAAAGCTCGTTGTTTGGGACAGTCTTTGGTGGCGAAGCACGGAGACGGCTTTACGAGGGACCCCAGGTTGGCGCGAAAGAGGAGCGAAGCGTACTTGGGTACGCGAGCGTCGAATGAACGCCAAGATGGGGTGGCTCGTAAAGCCGAGCGGGTTAGTTGAGCTTAAGGGCCTTCTGGATGGGCATGTAGAGGGCGCCGACCAGAATGGCGTTAAAGACGGCGGTCATGGCGACGACGGGCAACATGGCGGCGGCGAGCTCGCCGACCACGCCGAGCATGGCCATCTTGATGACCATGAAGATGACGCCGGAGACAAAGGTGGTCAGGAAGGTTGCGACAATGGCGATTACGGGCTTGACCTGACCGTCCTTGCCGGCGGCGTTGACGATGCCGGCCATGAGCATGGCGGCGATGCCCTCGGCGGCAAAATCGACAAACGGCGAGGTAGTGGTGATCTGGATTACAGCGGCCGAGATGAGGCCGATGATGAGCGCCTGACCAATGTTGGGACGAACGACCAGGATAGTGAGGCAGAAGGCCGAGATAATGAACTCGGGGCTGATCATACCGCCTGAGATGCCCGAGATTGCCTTGCCGACGGTGAAGTTGAGGATGGCAAGCAGGATGGCGAGCAAGACGAGGGCGCGGACGTCGAGTTTGCCGCGGTCGGCGGTCTGGATGGTGCGGGGCTGTGCGGTGATTGTGTTCTGAGACATGGTGAAAATCCTTTCGGAAGGGAAGTGCAAGAGAAGAAAGCGGAGGCGCGTGATGCGAATGCGATCGGGCTCGAGATAGAAAAAGGCCCCCGGTCGAAACCGGAGGCCTTCCAATCACCTAGAGCGCAAAAACAGGCGTGAGGGACTCACTTTCGACCGATCGTATTCGCATCACGCCACCACCAGTTGTTGAGAGAGTTCATCGTGTTCTTCATGTTGGTGGCTCCTTTCGTGATGCCGTGGCGCGGTCGCACCTAGTTGCTGTTGCGCTGCACTATAGCACAGCGAAGTATGTGCGGGGAAATCTTTTTTGAAAAGATTTCAGGCGGGTTTCCCGTCGGTCAAAAGGCGGGTTAAGCGGGCGAGGCTGCCATTGCTGCCTTGCCCGCTCAGCTAAGACGTTACTCCTTATTGCGACGGTAGAGGAAATAACCGCCTGCGGAGATGACGACAACGCCAGCGATGGCGAATGCGGCCACCATGCGGCCATCAAAACGATCGCCAGTGGTGGGCAGGCCGCCCTTGGTGTTCGTCTTGTTGGTGGTTACCGTGGTCGTGGTGTCCGACTTGCCAGGCTTCTCGGGCTTGGTGGCGGGCTGTTCGGGCTTAGCGGGCTGCTCGGGCTTAGCGGGCTGCTCGGGAGTGCCAGGCTGCTCAGGAGTGCCGGGCTGATCCGGGGTGACCGGATCGGTGGCAAGAGCATCCTTGGCGTAGGTGATGGACACCTTGAGGCCGTTGGTCTCAGTGTTCAGATCGCTCGGAGTGAAGGGCTCGTCAAAGTTTCCGGCCTTCTGATAGGCGCGCATCTCCTGGAGCAGGGCCTTGCACTTGACGTAGGTGTTCTCGGTAGCAGCCTTGCCGGCCTTGTTGGCCAGAGCGGTGCGGCCCTCGGTGGTCGTTTCGGCCAGCATGGCGGCGTCAACTTCCTTGTTCTGCTCGATGAGCTCATTCTGGAGCGCATCGAGGTAGGCACGGACGCTGATACCAAGGGTGTCAGGGTTCTCAAAGCAGAGCGAGCTGATGTCCATGAGAACGTAGTTGATTGAGTTCTCGGGCTCCTCGTTGTACACGACGTCAGTCTGTTTGCAGTGATCGAAGGAGACGGTCTGATCGCTGAAGTACGGGCTGACCTCAGTTATCAGAGCGGAGTACAACGGGATGGCGACGGAATACGCAGCGCGGGAGAGCATCTCCCACTGGATGGTGGCAACCTGGGGATCAAGGCCGCGACGAATCTGGAAGAGGTTGATCTCGGTGTTGCGCTCGGTGCCGATGGCGTAGGCGCCGTCGGTGTTGGCGTTAAGGCCGGGGACATTTTCGCCGCGGTTGCCAAAGGCACGAATCAGCTCAAAGGTGCTCCAGCCAGACTTGCCAGGCTTGAAGAACAAGGGCTGGATCTCGCTGACGGATGCGCCGACGCTGCCGTTGTCGTTGACGATGGTGTAGTCGGCGTCCTTGGTAAGCGGGTTCATGAAGTAGTCTCGGCCCTGGACATAGCGAGTCCACTGATGCATGCCAGTCTTATCGAGTCTCTCGCCATAGGTTCTGGCAACATCGAACTTGCCGTCGGTGTACTCGGCGAAGCCCTTTTCTTCGGGCATGGATTGGATCTTTTCAGAGTGGAGGCAATTCTCGGTGTCATTGAGGTTGACATCGTAGTTGAGGCTCCCGATATTAGGGTTGAGCGCGACGTCGTCAGCGAGCTTCATGGCGATCCACTGATGGGCGGAAAGTGTGGCGAACAGCCAGGTCTCGTTGTTGTCGGCGATGATGATCTGGTCGTTGGTACAGACGCCTTGATCATCGATCAGGCTGCCGAGAAGCTCGACGCCCTCGCGGGCCGTGGCGCTCTCGCCCAGGATGATGCTGCCGTAACTGTACTCGCCCAGACCCACTTCCTCATCGATGGGGTCTGCTGCAGCGGCCTCCTCGTTATAGGAGGTGCTTAGCGTGGCGGAGCAGGAGACGCCCTTCTCGTTGATGCCGGCCTCGGAGTAGGCGTCGGTGCGACCCATCCAGTTGGAGGGGTGGTCGCGTACATAGCTGTAGCGATAGGTAGGCTTGTTCGAAGTGTATTCAAAAGCAGATTCAATCGAGCTGTACTTAAAGCCAGGTTCGTGGGCAGGTTCGATGCCGTAGTGCTTAAGATAGCGCTTGCCAAAGTCCTCGGCGCGGCCGTAGTACGTGTTGCCGTCGGCCGTAAGGTTTTTGCCCATGTACATCTGCGTACAGGCGAGCGCAGATGTCGGCATGGACATGATGGTCGCAGCTCCAAAGGCGAGGCCTATGCCTAGCTTCTTGAGCGCGTTGACGGGGCGAGTTTTCCTCATTTTCCCTCCCAGCGTGCGAAAGCCCTCTGTCGCCAGAGGGCTTCAGCCAATAAAGACACCTCATTAGCGTAACGAACTGGAAACAATATTCATCTATGAAAAAAACTTACTCGATAAGCGTGATGAAATATGCGATGAGCGGTTAATTGTACTCAGTTTATAGCTTTACTTTAATAAAGACGCCCTGTAATTACTGTAGTCGAATAAAGTAGCTGGGAATGCCCGAAATGAAAATCCCCTGCTGTTTGGCAAATGCATAAACAGCAGGGGAGACGATAATTGGATGAATATCATACCAATGTGGAATTACTTCTTCCGGCGGTGGATCACGTTGATCGCATAGCCGATGAGCATGGCCAAAA
>CAJKEF010000161.1 GCA_905198825.1 uncultured Collinsella sp.
CCCTGCGGGCGTCGGTTTTTCCGACCTTGACCTCAATAAGATTCCGCATCATATTTCGTGCATCATGGACGGTAACGGTCGCTGGGCCACGGCGCGCGGTCTTGCCCGCACCGAGGGACACAAGGCCGGTATCGTTTCCCTGCGCGAGATCATTACCGCATGCGTGCGTTTGGGCGTCGACGTCCTTTCGGCCTATGCGTTTTCCACCGAAAACTGGAATCGTCCGCAGCATGAGGTCAACGTTTTAATGCATCTGTTTGCTAAGACGTTTATCGATGAGCTGCCGCTGCTTAAGCGCGAAAACGTGCGCGTTGTCTTTTTGGGCGATATATCCGCACTGCCCAAGAAGACCCGCGATGTCTTTGAGCGAGGTCTTGCCGAGTGTGCCGACCATACCGGCATGACGCTGGCACTTGCCGTCAACTACGGAGCCCGTGCCGAGATCACCCGTGCTGTCCGTCAGATCGCGCTCGATGCCGCTGCCGGAAAGATCGATCCGGCCGCTATCGACGATGATATGGTTGCTTCGCACCTGTACACCGCTGGGCTACCCGATCCTGAGCTTGTGATTCGAACCTCCGGCGAGCTTCGCCTTTCGAACTATCTGCTGTGGCAGGTTGCCTATTCCGAGTTTTATGTCACCGATACCTATTGGCCCGACTTTGATCGTTGGGGTCTTGTCAACGCCATTTTGGCCTATCAGGGCCGCGACCGTAGGTTTGGTGGACTGAGCAAGACCGAGGAGGCTTAATCGTGTCCGATCGTCCCAAGGCGTCTGCTCCCAAGGCGCCTGCCGCCAAGAGCGGCGCGGCTGCGACTTCGTGGCTTGCCGGCTTTATTACCCGTGCCGCCGCAGGTATCGTCTACGCCGTCGTATTTATTCTCTGCCTGGTTTTGGGTATCGTTCCCACCGCCATCTTCGTCTCCGTCATGAGCGGCCTGTGCTGCTTTGAGTTTTTCCGCATGACGAAGCTCGATGGCAAGGTGGCCAATGAGCGCCTGGGCATCGCTGCCGCCGTGCTCTTTCCGCTCTCGGCGCTGGGCGACTCGCTGCTGTTGAATGCCCTGCTTTTTGCTCTGATGCTTGCGGTGGGTATTTGGTATGTCTGGTCGGCGCGTACCCGCATATCCGATGTAGCTGTGACGCTCATGGGTCCCATCTACACTGGCTTTATGCTGTCGGCTATCGTGCTGCTGCGCGATGCCGTGCCCGGTTTTGCCGGCGCCCTGCTTTCGGTGGGCGTTTGCGCGTCCCTTTGGGTCTCCGACTCGTTTGCCTACATCGTGGGTAGCCGTATCGGCAAACACAAGATGGTTCCCAAGATCTCTCCCAAAAAGAGCTGGGAGGGGTTTGTTGGCGGCATCCTGGGCTCAGTTTTGATTTGGCTCATCCTGTGGGCGACGCACTTCTACAAACTCAGCCTGCCCTATGCGCTGCTGTGCGGCGTGGTCGTGTCCATTTTGGGCGTTATCGGCGACCTTATCGAGTCGCGCATCAAGCGCGGTGTGGGCGTTAAGGATTCCGGTAACCTTATCCCTGGCCACGGCGGCATGCTCGATCGTAGCGATTCGCTTATCTTCGGCTGCATCACCGCGCAGCTGATGCTGATGATCGGAGGCGTGCTGTAATGTCATTCCAGACGACGTATGGCCCCGATGGACGCCTCCGTGTTGCCATCCTGGGTTGTACGGGCTCCATCGGCACCCAGGCGCTCGATGTGTGCCGCCAGCATGCCGATCGACTGCAGGTGACGGCGCTGTCCGTTAATTCCAGTACCTCCGAGCTTGTTGCCGCTGCCCGCGAGTTCTCGGTTTCGGCGGTTGCCGTGGCCGATGTCGCTCATGGCGATGACGCCGTGCTGCAGGAGTTGCCCGAGGGAACGAAGCTCGGCGTTGGCGCGCAGGCGGTTTGCGAGCTCGCGCGTCGCGACGATGTCGACTGCGTGCTCGTCGCTATTGTGGGTGCCGCCGGTCTCGAGGCGAGCCATGCGGCCTTGACCTCAAATAAGCGCCTTGCACTTGCCAACAAGGAGTCCCTCGTCGTCGGTGGCGACTTGCTTATGCCGTTGGCGCAACCGGGCCAGCTTATTCCAGTCGACTCTGAGCACTCCGCCATCTACCAGTGCTATCTGGGAGAGGACCCGCGCGAGGCTCATTGTATTTGGCTCACCTGCTCGGGCGGTCCGTTCTTTGGCCGAACACGCGACGAGCTCGATTGCGTGACGCGTGCCGATGCCCTCGCACATCCCACGTGGGCCATGGGTGCCAAGATCACCATCGACTCCGCCACCCTTATGAACAAGGGCCTGGAGCGCATTGAGGCCATGCATCTGTTTAACTGCGACCTCGATTTCATTAACGTGGTCGTGCAGCGTCAGTCCAAGATTCACTCTATGGTCGAGTTCGCTGACGGCTCTGTGATGGCGCATCTCGGTGCTTCCGACATGCGTATTCCCATCCAGTTCGCGTTCTCGTATCCCGAGCGTTGGGATACCCCGGCGCCTCGTATCGATTTTCGCGAGCTGGGACAGCTTACGTTTGATGCTGCCGACATGGATACCTTCCGCTGTCTGGCACTGGCCGAGCGTGCCGGCAAGACGGGTGGCACCATGCCGTGCGTGCTCAATGCCGCCAATGAGGTCGCCGTCGATGCCTTCCTGCACGATGGCTGCAGCTTTACCGATATCGATCGCATTGTGGAATCTTGCATGGATGCTCACGATGCGCAGACGGTCGATTCGTTTGAGCAACTTCACGACATTGATGCGTGGGCGCGTGAAAAGGCTGCGCAGGTGCTCGCCGCAACCCGTTCCTAACCCATAAGGATTGCTATTTCGTTTTATGGATACTGTTCTGAGCGTTCTTTCATCGGTCTTTTGGGGCCTGCTGATGCTTTCCGTCCTCGTGTTTTTGCACGAGGGCGGCCACTTTTTGGCGGCGCGTGCCTGCGGCGTCCGTGTGACCGAGTTCTTTTTGGGCCTGCCGTGCCGCTTTGACATCCATTACACGTCGCGTCGCATTGGAACCAAGTTTGGCGTGACACCGCTGCTGCTGGGTGGCTATGCCGCTATCTGCGGTATGGACCCGACCGATGTCTCGTGCGCCGATCATGTGCTCGCTGCTATCTATCGTCATGGTCGCGTGACCGTGGCCGACCTTGCTGTCGAGCTCGAGCTTTCCGAGGAGGATGTGCTCGAGGCTTGTGCCTTGCTTTTGGGCTGGGGTTCCATTGCGCCTTGGTACGAGGAAGGGGAGAAGCCTTCACCCAGCTATTATCCGGTTAGGTACCAGACGCTGCCGCGCGACGCTGCAGGATATACCACCTTTGACGGCCGCATGTTCGATCGAGAGCATGCGACTGCCGAGGGCGATGTGTGGGAGCTGCCGTGCGGCGAGGCTGATTTCTTGGCGCAAGAGCGCTCGCACACTTATCTTGGCCAGGGCTTTCTCAAGCGCGCCTTTATGCTGCTCGCGGGCATTCTCGTCAATATCCTGACGGGTTTTTTGCTCCTTATGAGCATCTATTCCATTTCGGGTGTCACCGTGCCGATGGATACCAACGTGATCGGTCAGGTTGACGAGGGGTCTATTGCCGCCAAGGCGGGTATCGAGGCCGGTGATGTGATCCTTTCGGTCGACGGTGTCTCATGTTCCACTTGGATGGACGTCTACGATGCTATCGGCAAGGCCGCCGGTAAGGACGATATCGCCATTGAGTACGAGCGCGACGGCAAGCAGCATTCGACCTCGGTTGCGCTCAAAGAGGACGAGCGGTTAGGTGTGTATGCTTCTACGGAGGTAGTCCGTTTGGACCCCATCACCTCGGCGCGTCTGTCATTCTCCTATGTTGTGCAGACCGCGGATGGCGTTATTCGCCTACTCCAGCCGCAGCATACGATGGAGATTCTCGACCAGTCCTCGTCGATCGTGGGCATCAGCGTTATGTCCTCACAGGCTGCTGCTGCCGGCCCTGCCACGTTCCTTTCGTTTGCCGCCCTCATTTCGTTCTCGCTGGGTTTTATGAACTTGCTGCCCATCCCCCCGCTCGACGGCGGTAAGTTAGTCATCGAGATTATTCAAAAGATTGCGGGTCGCGAGCTGCCTCTCAAGGCTCAGACGATTGTGAGCTATGTGGGCATCGCGCTCTTCGCACTGCTGTTTGTCTATATGCTTCGTTCCGACATCCTTCGATTTATTC
>CAJKEF010000162.1 GCA_905198825.1 uncultured Collinsella sp.
TGGAGATCTCCTGGGTGAGCACGACCGCCTCGCCGATGGCGTTGTTCATCTTCCAGTTGCCTGCCATCATAGGTTTTCTTGCCATGGCTTGTCCTTTCCGCGAAAAAGAACGGGGAGACGAAAGCGCGCATCGCGCGCCTTGCCGCCTCCCCTCTTTGCATACCGCCAGTTTAACGCAGCGCCTCGACGCCGGGAAGCGCTTCTCCCTGCACGAGTTCCATACTTGCGCCGCCGCCGGTCGAGATGAAGGTCATCTGGTCGGCAAGGTCGAACTTGTTGACCGCAGCAACCGAATCGCCGCCGCCGATGACCGTGTCGGCCTCCTTGTTGGCGGCCACCGCGAGCGCAACCGCCTTCGTACCCGCAGCGAACGCGTCCATCTCGAACACGCCCATAGGGCCGTTCCAGAACACCGTCTGCGCACTGGCGATGGCCTCGGCGTAGAGCTTGGCGGTCTCGGGTCCGACATCGAGGCCCATCATGTCGGCGGGGATGGCATCGACCGAGCAGGTGAGCGTGTTCGCGTCCTCGGCGAACCTGTCGGCGCACACGACGTCGACGGGAAGGAGCAGCTTGCAGCCGCGAGCGGCCGCCTTCTCCATCATCTCGCCGGCGCGGGCAACCCACTCGTCCTCCTTAAGAGAGGTGCCGACCTGCTTGCCTTCAGCCAAAAGGAACGTGAAGCACATGCCGCCGCCGATGACGAGCGTCTCGCACTTGTCGATGAGGGCGTCGATGACCTTGATTTTGTCGGAGACCTTCGAACCGCCGAGGATCGCGACGAAGGGGCGTTTCGGGTTCTCGAGCATGCCCGTGAGCGTGGACACCTCGCGCTGCATGAGGTAGCCCGCGTATGCCGGCAGAAGCGCCGCGACGCCAGCCGTCTGCATGAGCAAAAAGCTAAAGGCACCACACGTTAGCGCCGAGATGGCACGCATGGTGTAATCGCGCGCGTGGCTCCAGCGCGTGCCGGCCCAACCAAGCGCGGGATCGACCTCGATGGTGTCGTCCTCATAGGGCAACGATTCGATATCGTCTGCCGCGTACTCGTCATCCGACAGCTCGCCCACCATCTGCTCCAAGCTGCGACGGCCTTCGCGCACGCTTCCTAAGCCGGCAAGGAGTCGGTCGCAGAATGCCTCAATGCTATCGGGGCGGTCTTGCGGCATGGGGGAGAGGGCGCTCATGAGCGCCGCCTCGGCCCCCGGGGGAAAGTGCGGGATGAGCTCGCTGGGATAGGTGGCGCCGCCGATGATGCGGCCGAGCGAGTCGGCGGGCGTGGCCGCCATAAAGGGAGCGCTGCCGCACAGGCCCTCGTAGATCACACAGGCGAGGGCAAAGACATCGGCGCGCTCGTCGACCGTGCCGGTCTCGATATCGAGCTGCTCGGGCGGCATGTAGCCGATGGTGCCGCCGCGCGATCCGCCAAAGCCGCCGGCAGACGACAGCCGCGCCATGCCAAAGTCGGTGAGCTTTACATTGCCCGAATGGTCGATGAGTACATTGGCGGGCTTTATGTCCAGATGAAGCACGCCGTTTGCATGGGCAAAGGTGAGTGCCTGACCCAGCGCGTCGGCAATGGCCGCGGCCTCGTCAAAGGTGAGCGAGTGGCCGTCCACGCGATGCAAAAACTCGGCCAACGACATACCGTCGACATACTCCATGACCAGGTAGGCATAGGCGGTGTCGTGCGTAAAGTCGATAACCTGCACGATATTGGGATGTTGAAGCATGGCGGCGGTATGCGCCTCGCGTAGCACGTCCATGATGTCGCTGGCGGGCATGCCGGCGCCGTCTGTGAGGGGGATGCGCTTAATGGCCACGCGACGGCGCAGATGCGTGTCGCGGCAAATCTCGATGGAGCCAAAACCGCCGGTCGCAAGCGTCTCGAGCGGCTGGTACCGCTTGAGCAGCTCGCGAGAGCTGGTGCCCTCCAAGGGAACGTCCGGCGAGAACCGGGCGGTATGTTGCGAGAAAAGCGGCATGGCCAACCCTCGTGCGTTTAAAGTTCGTTTGCGAGCGGCAGGCGCGGGGCCAAGTCGTTCGCGGTGGCATAGATGCTGCTAGTGTAGCACGCTCGGGTGCATGGGGAGGATAGCGGGATGCGAGGCTGCCTGTCTGGCTTGGCCTTAGCGCTTCTTCTTGTCCTTCTTCTGCTTGCGCTGCTTGCCCTTGGTCTCCTGGGGCTTGTCGCCCTGCTTGGCCTCGGCGGCGGCCTTCTCGGCCTTCATTTTCTTCTTCTTGGTCTCAATGCGGAGTTTTTTGTTGATACGGGCCTTGAGGAAGGGACCGAACTGCTCGGCATCGCCGCGGACAAAGGTGTCCTTAGGGATCGTCACGCCCTGGTCGGCGAACATGGCCACAAAGATGCGCTCGCCGTCGAGCACGTGGTCGAGCTTTTCAAACGGGAAGAACTGCGACTTGCCGCTCTTGCCCCAAACCATCAGGCCGTCCTCGTTGGCGGCGACGCGGCGATAGCGGCCACCCATGGACTCGTCGGCCTCGACGGCATCGATAAAGTCGCGGGCGAGGGTGTGGTGCAAGTTTTTGCTCCACCAGGCCAAAAAGGCGCCGAATACGATCAGGACGACGCCAAACTTGATCCAGTTGCCGCCGGCCACCAGCATGCCGATGCCGATGAGCGCGGCAATTGCCGCGGCGACATACAGCGAGCCGCGACGCCTGGGCGAGGCGACCAGGCGGGCGAAGTCGGTGACCAGGTCGTTTTCGTACTGGTACTCGTTGAGGTACAGGATGCCGTCGTCGGCTGCGGCCTGCTTCTCGAGCGCGACCTCGACCTGGTCGGCTGCTTCGGAGGGAACGAGGTTGCTCTCTGCGTCTGCCATGCTCTTTGGACTCCTATCGCGGCGGGCTCGCCGTACGGGTTATTATGAATGCAGTATGCCGTGCGACCGCATGGCCGCCGCGGCAACAAGACTCAGTATACCCGGGGGAGCACCCATGGAATCGTTGTACCGAAAGTATCGCCCGCTCACCTTCGACTCCGTGGTGGGCCAGCAGCATATCGTCTCGACGCTCGAGCACGCCATCACCGAGGGACGTCTGTCCCACGCCTACCTGTTCTGCGGACCGCGCGGCACGGGCAAGACCACCATGGCGCGCATCCTTGCCAAGGCGCTGCTGTGCCGCAACGCCGAGGCGGCGCGCGCCGAGGGCGCAAGCGGCTGCATGCCCGACGGCACCTGTGAGGAGTGCGAGCTCATCGCCGAGGGCAACCACCCCGATGTCTACGAGCTCGATGCCGCAAGCCGCACGGGCGTGGACAACGTGCGCGAGGAGATCATCAACTCCGTCAACTTTGCCCCGGTGCGCGGCAAGTACAAGATCTATATCATCGACGAGGTCCACATGCTCACGACGGCGGCGTTCAACGCGCTGCTCAAGACGCTCGAGGAGCCGCCGGCACACGTGATCTTTGTGCTGTGCACCACCGATCCGCAAAAGATTCTGGAGACCATCCTCTCGCGCTGCCAGCGCTTCGATTTCCACCGCATCGGCAACGAGGATATCGAGCATCGCCTGTCCTACGTGTGCGAGCAGGAGGGCTTCGATTACGACGACGAGGCGCTCGCCATCGTGGCGCGCCATGCCAAGGGCGGCATGCGCGACGCGCTCTCCACGCTGGAGCAGCTGAGCGTTTTTGGCAACGGCGCCGTGCATGCGGACGATGCCCGCTCGCTTTTGGGCGAAGTTTCGGACCAGATTCTGGGCGAGTTTGCCCGCGCCATCGCCGAGCGTGATGTCGCCGAGCTCTATGGACTGATCCGTGCGCAGGTCGAGGAAGGAAACGACCTGCTGGAGCTGACGCGCGACCTGGTGGCGCATGTGCGCGACGTGTATGTGGCCTGCGTTGCCGGTGCCCGTGCCGAGCTGTTTGAGGGCGGCTTCGAGCAGGCCGAGGCGCTTGCTGCCGAGGCCGCTGCCTTTGGCGAGCATCCTGCCGACCGCCTGGCCCGTGTGCTGACGGTGCTCGACGATGCCGCACTGGAGATGAGGGGCGCGAGCGACGTGCGCCTGGTGCTCGAGATCGCCTGCACGCGCCTGACACGTCCCGAGGCCGATCTGACCATTGAGGCCCTGGCCGAGCGCGTGGCACGCTTGGAGGCCATGGTTGCCAACGCCGCGGTGCCGGCGAGCGTGGCTGCTGCTGGTG
>CAJKEF010000163.1 GCA_905198825.1 uncultured Collinsella sp.
CTTTAACGTCGCCTCCGACATGCTCAATGGCTTTAAGGACTACTTTATTAGCCACGGCGAGGTTGTCTACGAGAACCCGAGTCCCGGCAACAAGGACGGCGGTATTACCACGCTCGAGGACAAGAGCTGCGGCTGCGTGCAAAAGGGCGGATCTGCCCCCATCGTCGACGTGCTGCCGTATGCCGGTCGGGCAACTAAACACGGCCTGAACATGCTGTGCGGTCCGGGCAACGACATGGTATCCACCACGGCGTTGACGGCTGCCGGCTGCCACGTGATTCTGTTCTCGACCGGCCGCGGCACACCGTTTGGCGCGCCGGCGCCTACGCTCAAGGTGTTCACCAATCAGCGTCTGTGCGACCACAAGGCCAACTGGATGGACTTTAACGCCGGCGTGATTGCCACGGGTGAGCGCACGCTCGACGAGGCTGCTCACGATCTATACCAGCTGGTGCTGGAGACGGCGAGCGGTAAACTCACGAGTGCCGAGCGCCGTGGCTGTCACGAGATCAGCATCTGGAAGGACGGCGTCTGCCTGTAGTGGCAAATGCACCCAAGCGTAGCGCTATGTCGTCGGCCCCGTCGGGAGTGTTCCCGGCGGGGTTTTCGTTTTGTGGTTAAGTGAAAAAATTGGAAAATACGATAAACGTTCACCTATCTCATGGGTGTCCAGCATGGCACCTTTACCAGCAGACAATAGGTCTTAGAGCCTCAATTGTGTCCGTTCGGCGGTAAAAATCGACCGTTCGGGGATAATATGCAAGTGAACGTTCACCTCTCGTAAGGAATCGCGCATAATCTAGCTAAACGTTCACCCTGAACGCTGGGCAGACAGATGTCAGTGTGGACTCCAATGTCTTGCTGCAAGACAATCGAGAAAAGAGAGGGAGCTCGATGACTAATAAGATCGGAAAAAAGCGTAAGATCACATTCTGGACGCGCTTGGGCTTTGGTATGGGCGGTATGCTCAATTCCGGTGCCCTGACCTTTACGCACAGCTACATGGTGCTGTTCCTGTCCACGGAGTGTGGCCTGTCCGCAGGCGAGGCTGCACTGATCAGCTCGTTTGCCATCTATGTCAACGCTATTCTTTGCCCGCTGATGGGCTTTGTGGCCGATAACTTCTATGCCACCAAGATTGGCCGCATCTTTGGTCGTCGTCGTTTCTGGATCTTGCTGGCCATCCCGATGATGATCGCCGAGCCGCTCATCTTCGTGGCTACGCCGTTTGGCTTCCCGTACTACTTCGCGCTGTACCTGATCTACAACGTCGCGTATACGTTCTGCACCGCCAACCTGTCGCCGCTTACCATCGAGATGACCGACGACTTCAAGGAGCGTACGTACCTCACCGGCTACAAGCATCTCTTTGGTAACGCCGCCGGCTTCCTGATGGCAGCACTCGTCGGCTTTGGCTTTGGCACCTTCGGCGAGACCAACCCGTTCAGCTACTTCATCATCGCTACGGTCAACGCTTCGGTCATGGCAATCTCGCTGCTGTGCGTGTACCTGTCCACGTGGGAGCACACCCCCGAGGAGGTGGCTCAGGAGAAGATCGAGAGCGTCGGCGAGGGCATTAAGAAGTTCTTCATCGACGTAATCTCCACCTTCCGCAACAAGTCCTTCCGCAAGGTCCTGTATGCACAGGTCTCCACGAAGCTCGCTGCTGCCTGCTGGTCTGCCTGCCTGTCCTTCTTCATCGTCTACTGCCTGCAGATTCCTAAGTCCTACGAGTCCGTGATGGAGATGCCTGGCAAGGTCGTCGCTATCGTCTGCACCGCCATCTGGGTCGCTCTCATGGCCAAGAAGGGCTTCCACAAGTCTTGGTACCTCGCAAATGTCGGTTGCGCTGCGTGCATCATTGCCTACAACTACTTCGCCTTTGGTCAGATCAACGGCACCTCCACGGTCGCCATCGCCATGATCGCCTACCCCATCATCTTCGCCATCTGGAAGTTCTTCTACGTCGGCTTCCAGTACCTGCCCGATGTTCTGCTCAACTACATCCCCGATGTCGATGAACTCATCACCCTGCGTCGTCGCGAGGGCATCTACAGCTCCGCGCAGCAGCTCTGCCAGCAGATCGCCCAGGCTATCGCCGTCAACGTGTGGGCTATCGTCCTTGCTGCCTCCGGCTTCATTCAGACCGCCGGCAATAGCGACGCCGTGACCCAGCCCGCTACCGTGCCTCTGTATATCTGCGGCTACATGATCATCGGCTGCGCCGGCTTCTTCCTGCTTGCGGCCGTCCTTGCCCGCGGCATCAAGATCGACAAGGAGCAGTGCGACATCCTTTGCGACGAGATTCACCGCGTCAAGGAGGGTGGCAAGATGGCCGACGTCAAGCCCGAGGTCAAGGCGCTTTGCGAGGAGCTCTCCGGCTTTAAGTACGAGGACTGCTTTGCCCACAACAACGTTGGCTTCCAGGACGGTAGCGTAACCCCCGCCGAGTAAGGCCGACATATCGTCCAAATCACAGGGCCGTGCCACCGGAATTCCGCCGGCAGGCACGGCCCTTTTTCAACAGCGTACAATTTGCCTTTAGAGCATCTTTTTGAGGGAGAAACCCATGGAGACGAACGTTATCTGGCGCAACGCGCGCGCGGCGGTTATCGAGCTTGACGACGGCGGTTACTTTACCTGCGCCGATACGTGGGAGATCTTTGTCAACGACGAGCCCGCTGGTACCACGAATACGGTCGAGACCTATGTCGACGGCCTGACCCCCGGCAAGCGCAACCTGGTTCGTTTTGTTTGTGGCGAGCGTGAGCTGAGCGTAGGTGTCACCACGCCGGCTGAGCCCTTTACCATCAACGTTCGCGACTGTGGCGCCAAGGGTGATGCCGAGCACGACGACACCACCAACATCCAGGCTGCCATCATGGCCTGCCCCAAGGGCGGCCGCGTGCTGATCCCCGCCGGCAGTTATCGCATCAAGTCCCTCTTCCTTAAGAGCAATATCAACATCGAGCTCGCGAGGGAGCGGTGCTGCTGGCCCGCCACGATCGTGCCGCGCTTGCCTACATTCCGGGAACGGTCACGGGCAACGAGGGCGCCGGGTATGCCGGCACCGATATGCTGCCCCTGGGCCGCTGGGAGGGCGAGAGTTTCTCGACCTACTGCTCTACCTTTACGGGTCTGGGCGTGCACGACGTGTGCATCTATGGTCGCGGCGCGATTGACGGTCAGACCGATTTTGCCGAGGACAACTGGTGGAACAAGGACTTTAAGAACATCTTCCGTCCCGAGGAGGGCCGCGAGGTCGCCCGTCCGCGCATGATCTTCCTATCTGAGTGTGAGAACGTGAGCTTGGCCGGCTTCACCGTCCGCAACAGCCCGGCGTGGAACATCCACCCCATCCTGTGCGAGCACGTCGATGCGCTCTGCCTGTCCATCGAGGGTCCCAAGAACTCCCACAACACCGACGGCTTCGATCCCGAGAGCTGCGGTTTTGTTCGCATCCTTGGTTGTCAGTTCTCAGTGGGTGACGACTGCATCGCCATCAAGAGCGGCAAGCTGGGCATTGAGCCCGAGCTTCGTCCCGCCACGCACGACGTGCTGATCTCTCACTGCTACATGCACGATGGTCACGGCGCCGTGGTCCTGGGGTCCGAGGCTGCCGGCGGCATCAAGGACCTCACCGTGAGCAAGTGCCTCTTTGAACGCACCGACCGCGGCCTGCGCGTCAAGACCCGCCGCGGGCGCGGCAAGGATGCCGTCAACGAGGGCATTACCTTTGAGCACATTCGCATGGACGAGGTGCTCACGCCCTTCGTGGTCAACTCGTTCTACTTCTGCGACAAGGACGGCAAGACCGACTACGTGCAGTCTCGCGAGGCACTGCCCGTCGACGACCGCACGCCCGGCTTTGGTGCCACGACGTTTTGCGATATCGAGGCCACCAACTGCCATGCTGCCGCGGCCTATATCACGGGTCTGCCCGAGAGCAAGGTGACGCGTCTGACGTTCCAAGACGTTCACGTGACCTTTGCCGACGATGCCGAGCCCTTTGTCCCGGCCATGGCCTGCGGCGTTGAGCCCATGGTGCGTCAGGGCATTATTGCGCAAAACGTCAAGGTGCTCGACCTGCAAAATGTGGTAATCGAGGGCCAGGACGGCGAGGAGCTGCAGCTCCAGAACGTCGACAAGGTTATCCGCG
>CAJKEF010000164.1 GCA_905198825.1 uncultured Collinsella sp.
CTTACCGGTACCCGGAGGGCCAACAAGGAGGGCGCCACGCGGCAGCTTGGCGCCGATCTCCTCGTAGCGCTGCGGCTTCTCCAGAAAGTCGACGACCTCCTTGAGGGACTCCTTTGCCTCTTCCTGGCCGGCGACATCCTTAAAGGTCACGCCCACGTCCTTGGAGGCGATCACGCGCGCGCCGGACTTGCCCAGTCCACCGCCGCCAAAACCACCGCCGCCAAAGTTCATCGACGGGCCGTCATCGCCCATGGCCTTCTTCATGCGGCGGTTGAGCCACCAACCGATGAGGAAGAAAATCGCCATGGGAAGAATAAGGGTGAGCAGGTAGTAGGTCATCAAACCCGAGTTTTTATCGGGAACGACCGACTCCAGCGAAGCGCCAGACTCAAGCACGCGATCGGTAAAGCCCGCGTCATTCGGAACACCGGTCGTCTTGTAGGCGATGTTCTCGTCCTCGCCCTTCTTGGTGTAATAAATCGTGTAATCGTCCGTGTTGTACTCGACCTTGTCGACACTCTTCTTATCGAGCGCTTTGACAAACGTCGAGTAATCGGTCTTCGTAATCTGCTGCGTGTGACCGATGTTAGGGAACAGAACGGTCGAGAGCACGAGGTAGACGACGAAGGCGATGAGCACGTAGAGGATCATATTCCGTCTACGTTTGTTGTCATCCATCTCCATCTGCTTGAACTCCATCTACTGGGGTTGATAATGCTAACTAGAATACCCAACCCGGCCGGCGATAAACCGACGCCGGGCACGAAAGGATAGAGATGGCATCACTGGAAGTCGGCAAGGTTCAAATCTATACGGGCGACGGCAAGGGCAAGACAACGGCCGCGCTGGGACTCGCGCTGCGCGCCACGGGCTATGGACTCGACGTACTCATGCTGCAGTTTGCCAAGAAGCTGCACTGCGCCGAACACGATGCCGCGCCGCGCCTGGGACTGCGCATTATACAGGCCGATCGCGACACGCCCGAGGCTTGCGCCGCACAGATCATGGAGCTTGCACACGAACAGATTAGCCAGGTCGACGTGCTCATTCTGGACGAACTCGGCGAAGCGATGCGCCGCGGCTTTGTGACGCGAGAGGATGTCGAAGCGCTGATCGCGATAAAGCCCGCCACTACGGAGCTCGTGCTCACCGGCCGCGGCTTGCTGCCCCTCGCCGACCTTGCAGACCTAGTAACCGAAATGCGCCCCGTCAAACACTACTTCGACGAAGGCCTCCTAGCCCGCCAAGGCATCGAATACTAATTGATCCAAAGGGGACGGAGGAAAACGGATCATTTCGCCTTATCGCCGGGCCAATGATCCGTTTTCCTCCGTCCCCTACGGGTCATTAGGCAGTGGCGCGGCCGAGCCAGTTGCCACTGTGGTGGTAGATGGTAAACATCGTGGCCGTGATGAGCCAGGTTACAGGGTAAACCAGCAGCAGGTGCTCAAGCGACGGATCGAACGGCATAATCGCAAACACCCAGATCACCCTGAGCACGACGGTGCCAAAAATCGTGAGCATCATGGGCTGCAAGCTCACACCGGCACCGCGAATGGAGCCCGACGCGTTTTCGATAATCGAGAAGATCGCGTAGAACGGCGCGATGAAATGAAGAATCGTCGTGGTGTACGCCGAAATCGAAGCATCGTCGACAAACAAACGCGACAGCGGACCCGAGAACACCAGCAGCACGGCAGACAGGCCACCAATGAGCATAAACGACAGCACGAGCGACGTATGGTAGCCCTTTCGCATGCGCTCGTAGTTGCGCGCGCCAAAGTTCTGTGCCGAGAACGTGGTGATCGACACGCCAAGCGCCTCGGTAACCATCCAGACAATGCCATCCAAACGGCCCGAAAGACCCCACGCCGTGGTGACATCGGCGCCAAACGAGTTGACCGACACCTGAATCAAAACGTTGGAAATCGAATACGCAGCAGACTGAAAGCCAAGCGGCAGACCACACGAGATCATGCTCTTACAAATACCCGGATCAATGCCGAGTTTGGACAGTGAAAGCCGCCACGCACCCGGTGCGTGCATCATACGAATCACGATCATCGTGGCGTTGGAGCAAATGGTCAGCGCCACCGCGATGCCGCAGCCCAAAGCCTCCATATGAAGCACGGCAACGAAGATGACATCCAGCACCGCATTAACAAGGCAGCCGGAAGCGATGATCACAGCAGGCCCGCGCGTGTCGCCCACGGCGCGCAGCAATGCCGTTCCCATATTGAGCAGCAGCGCCGCAACCATGGCGGCAAAATAGCAACGAGCATAGGCAACGCCCTCGGCCAATAGTTCATGCGGTGTGTTCATAAGTACCAGCATGGGCTCAACGAACACTATGCCAAGAATCGAGAAAACGATACCGCCCACCAGCGCAAGCGTCATGGCCGTATGGACCGAACGACTCAGTCGCTCATCATCGTGCTGGCCAAAATACTGACCGGTAATAACGGCACAGCCAGCACCCACACCGACGCAAAAACCAATGCAGAGCTCCGTAAGCACCATCGTGGCCTGAATGCCACCCAGCGCGAGCTTGCCGCCAAACTGACCGACGATATAGGTACCGATAAGCGTGTATGCCTGCTGAAAGAACGAACTAAAGAAAATGGGAACGCACAGCGACAGCAGCTGCTGCCAAATGACACCCTGCGTTACATCGATAGCCGTAGATTTCTTAGCCACACGCCCTCCCCACACGCATACGTCAAACAACAAAACAGCAATTTAAAACCAAAGCCAAAACCAGCTTAGCACCGACTGGCGGCGACCGAAACACCCCGAATCAGAGCCTGGTGCGAAATATCTGCCTAGTGATACAAACCCGGCTGGTAGTGATACTCATTGCTCACGTGCGGGCACAGCTGCCAAAAGGCGACGGCGCTCGCCGCGGCCACGTTGAGCGAATCGACCCCGTGCGCCATCGGAATGCGCACGGCGCGGTCACAGCCCTCAATGGTCTTGGCTCCCAGGCCGGCACCCTCGGTACCCATAAAGATCGCCAGGCGATCGATCTCCCGCAGCACTGGATCGTCCAGCGACACCGAATAATCCGTCAACGCCATGGCGGCACACGAAAAGCCGGCATCGTGCAGCGCCGCCAGCCCATCATGCGGCCATACGCGCGCCTCGCTGCCAATGCGCGTCCAGGGCACCTGGAAAACCGTGCCCATGCTCACGCGGGCCGAGCGACGGTACAGCGGGTCACAGCAAGTGGGGCTCACCAAAATGCCATCGACGTTCAGCGCAGCCGCCGAGCGGAAAATCGCGCCGACGTTGGTGTGGTCGACAATACCCTCGAGCACGCACACGCGCACCGGGCGCTCCCCCGCCGCCTCGACGACGCCGCCCAAGAACTCATCAACCGGAATCTGGCGCGGGCGACGGAACGCCGCGAGCGCACCGCGCGTCACGTTAAAGCCCGTCAGCTGCTCCATGAGCTCCATGGAGGCCACGAACACAGGAACCGGGCCGGCGCCCTCGCGCACGACCAGGCGCTCAAACAGCGGCATCATCTGGTCGAGCCAGCGTTCACCCAAAAGAAAGCTCACCGGCTCGTATCCGGCACGCACCGCGCGCTCAATAACCTTGGCACTTTCCGCAATGAAGATGCCCTTTTGCGGCTCCAGCACGCAGCGCAGCTCGCGCTCGGTCAGTCGCACGTAAGCATCAAGACGCTCATCCTCGAGCGAGTCGATTCGCAGCACCTCAACGGCATCAGTCATAGCAGCCAGCCCGCACCCTTCTTTACAGCACATCTATACCAAACGAGGCGACGCTAAGCGCCGCCCCATGCATTCAATCAACCCGATGATACCGTTCACGCCAGACGATTTACGCCTTAACGCGACGATACGTCACGAACTCATAATCGAGGCCTTCGTCACCCTCGCCCGCGGCAATCGTGGCAACCCCTTCGCGCCGCGCAACTTCCCACGCGGGATCGGCGTCCAAGTCGGGAAAGTACGTGTCCACGGCATGGGTGCAATGGTTATGCGTGACCTCGGCCTCGGCGCAATACGGCAAAAACTGCCGATAGACATCGCCGCCGCCGATCACCCAAGCAACGGGCTCATCGGCAACCGCGGCGAGCGCCTCGTCGATGCTATGCACCACGTCGACGCCCTCGACGGCAAAATCCTCG
>CAJKEF010000165.1 GCA_905198825.1 uncultured Collinsella sp.
TGCGCGATCGTCATCGCCCGGGCAGCGACGAATACGGTGTGTATAAGTATCCGCACGATTATCCCGAAGGCTGGGTCGACCAGCGCTATTTACCCGAAGGCTTAGAACGCGGTGCATTTTGGCAGCCTGCCGGCCGTGGTTGGGAAGAATGGCGCGTAGAGCAAAGCGAACGCGACCGCAGCGGGAATGCACCGAAGTAGCTGCTGATAATTTTGTCCCACGTTGCTGCTCTTAGCATGTTCGGTCCCCTTTGGGGTACCATGGAAAACGTCTGTATTTCGATTCTTCCGGGAGGCTTGTATGAGTCCCATTCAAATCGCCCTGCTGCTACTCGCCGTTGCCGGCGTGTGGGCTGTTATCGAGCTCGCGCTCACGCTGCGAAAGACCCGCACCGTCGTTGATTCGCTCGACAAGACGGTGACCGACCTTAACAACACTATCGCCGAGGCTCAGCCCGTGGTGGCAAAACTCGACGGCGCTGTCGACGAGCTTACGCCGGCGCTTGCCCAGATGGAGCCGCTCCTCAAGTCGAGCAAGACCGCCGTCGACGCCCTGACTTCTAATCTCGTAGAGGTTGAAGCCGTGGTTCGCGACATTTCCGAGGTTACGGGCAGCATGGCCGAGGCCAGCAATGCTGTGTCGAGCGTGACTGATTCTGCGGCAGGTGCCGTGCAGAAACTCTTTAACAAGGTGAAGGCTCCTGCAGCTGACACCGAGCGCAAGCTCGCCGCTGCTGCTGCGGAGGCAGAGCGGCCTACCGAGCGCGTCCTAATTGACGAGGACGATGACGCTGCTGGTGACGATGATGGCCAGAATCCAGCTGTTAAAGCGGCCCAGTATTACACCTACATGCCCTCCGAGACCTCTGAGGAGTCCTGCGATGAGTAGCGAAGCAACCTGCCCCATCACGCTGACCGTTGCCGGCGACCCGCGTCTCGCTCGCCTTGTGCGCATGACGGCAGCCAACGTTGGTGCCCTGTGTTCCATGTCTGTCGATCGCATCGAGGACATCCGCATGGCTGCCGAGGAAGCCTTTATCTTTGGCTGCACGGCTGTTGATTCCGACGACATCTCAATCAAATTCGATGTCGATGAATCTCACGTTGGCATGACCTTTACCTTTGGCGATCAGGCCACCGTCGACGAGGATGACCAGGCTACTGTTTATGCCGAGCTTATTTTGGCGAGCGTGTGCGACTCCTACGAAAAGACTGCGGCGCCCCTGACGCTTTCCCTCGACCTCAAGGCGGATATCTAATATGACCGAACGTTCCCGGAGCGGCAAGACCGCTTGGGACAAGGAGAAAACCCGCGAGCTGTTTCGTCGCTACAAGGAGACTGGTGATCCGGACGCCCGCGAGCAGCTCGTCATGTCCCATATGAACCTGGTAAGGTTTCTTGCCAATAAATTTAAGAATCGCGGCGAGCCGCTCGACGACCTGATGCAGGTTGGCTATCTGGGTCTGCTCAAGGCTATCGACCGTTTTGACCCCGAGCGCGGACTCGAGTTCACGACGTTTGCGACACCCACTATCCTGGGCGAGATCAAACGCCATTTCCGCGATAAGGGCTGGAGTGTGCGCGTACCGCGTCGTCTGCAGGAGCTCTCGGCCAAGGTCAACCAGGCTACTGACAAACTTACCAACGAGCTACAGCGTTCGCCCAAGGTTGAGGAGATCGCTGAGTATCTAGATGTGACTGTCGATGAGGTCCTCGAGGCTATGGAATCGTCTTCGGCCTATACCTCGGTGCCCATCGAGGCTCCTGGTGCGTCCGATTCCGACGATGCGCCCTCGATTCTCGACCGTTACGCCGACGATGACAACGAGCTCGACTTTACCGATGACCGCCTGGTGATCGAGGAAGCCATCCGCGATTTTTCGCCGCGCGAGCGCGAGGTTATCGAGCTGCGCTTCGTGAAGGGCATGACCCAGATCGAGATCGCCAAGAAGCTGGGTATTTCTCAGGTGCAGGTTTCGCGTCTGCTGCGCCGCACGCTTAAGAAGATTCAGGACAAGATCGACCCCGACGGAGTGATGTTTCGTTCATGAGTGAGCACCCTCAACAAACCGATCGCGTGCTGCGCGACACCCGCATTCTGACGCTGCGCATTTGGGCTGTTGTCGGCTGCATTGTTATTGCTGCTGTCATCTTTAACCTTATGGGCATCCTGGCACCGGTTATTGAGTTTCTTGCCGTCGGCTCCATCATTGCTTTTGTGATGTCCCCGATCACCAACTGGCTCGAGCACCATGGCGTGAATCGCGGCATCGGTTCGCTTGTTGCGCTTATTGTGGTCGTTGCCGTGCTCGTCGGCGTCGTTTGCATCTTGTCGCCGATTCTCTTTGGTCAGATCATGGAAGTCCTGAGCCGCCTGCCCGAGCAGCTTCGTGTTGCGGGTGGCGATCTCAATGAGATGATCTCGCATGCCAAGACGCTCAACAACACGCCGCTCAAGGAGTATTTGGACGATAATCTTTCGTCCCTGGTTGCCGTGGCATCGAAGTATGTGTCTCAGATCGCTGCCGAGCTTGGCCGCGGCGTGTTCCCGCTCATCACCAATACGGCCTCGCAGTTGTTCGTGATCTTCCTTGGTCTGGTGCTTGCATACTGGATGGCCTGCGACTACCCTCGCATGCACCACGAGATTTGCACCATCATCGGTCAGGAGAAGGAGACCTCGTACCGCTTTATGGTCGCCATCCTTTCTCGCTCTGTCGGCGGCTATATGCGCGGTATGGTCGTGACGTCCATCTGCGGTGGTATCCTCGCCTTTATCGGTTTTATGATCATCGGCCATCCGTATGCGGCGCTCATGGCTATCTTTACCGGCATCATGCATTTGGTTCCGGTCGTCGGTCCTTGGGTGAGCGCAGCAATCGCCACAGTGCTCGGTTTCATGTTCAGCCCCATGCTGGCGTTATGGACGCTCATCGTGACGATGGTCGCGCAAAACGTCACCGATAACGTGATTTCCCCTAAGGTTATGCAGAGCTCGGTGCAGGTGCATCCCATCATGAGCCTCACGGCGCTCGTTATCGGCTCGGCACTCATGGGCCCCATCGGCATGATTATTGCCATCCCGCTTTGTGCGGCCCTTAAGGGTATCTTCGTGTACTACTTCGAGAATGAGACCGGCCGTCAGCTTGTGGCCTATGACGGCGCCGTGTTTAAGGGCACGCCGTACCGCGATGCCGATGGCAACCCGGTCGCCGCCTACGACGCGCTCGGCGACGACACCTTCATCTACGAGTCCGAGCTCATCGGCAACGAGACTGCGCCCGAGGCCAAGGCGATGCCTAAGCCCGAGTTCGATAATCCCTGGATCAAGCTCTCGGGTTTGCAACCCGATGCCACGGGCTTCTTCAAGAATCCCTTCGCCAAGGACGATGACTCCAACTCGGACGACGATACCAAAACCGGCATCGACGGCTCCATGGACGATTCGGATTCTAAATAAGCCCCGTTAGCGTTTCTTGAAGTTGTAAATGACAAGAAACGCGAGCAAAGCGATTGATAAGGGGCCGGCTACGTAGAAAAAGAGAACGTCAATTGTGCGTAGAGTGTAATAAGCCTTATCGCCTGACATTACTGCATACAATACGTAGCCAAATGCTGGTTGGTTTGCGTACCAGCAGGAGAAAGCCAAAAGCGCTAAAAGTGCTACAACCAGAAGTGCATTCAGGACAAATCGTTTGCTTTTCATCGATCGCTCCTTCCGGGTGAATATTATATGTAATTCTACAGTAGTCTTTTTCAAAGCATCGCATACTCCTAAATAACGTGCACTTTCGCTGTAGGGTCGGCTTTATGTCGGCCCTCTTTTTTGCACTTGCGCGGCGGGATGGTAATATCGTTACGTTTGAACTGTTTCGATGTGAAACCGAGGAGATTCCCTCTATGAGTGCTGACTACCCGTCAATGACTACGGCCGAGATCCGCTCTAAGTTCCTCAACTTCTTTGAGGAGCGCGGTCTTAAGCTCTATCCTTCTTCGTCCCTCGTCCCCGACGATCCTTCGCTGCTGCTTGCCAATGCCGGCATGAACCAGTTTAAGGAGTACTACCAGGGCAAGAAGACCATGAAGGAGATCGGCGCGATCTCCTGCCAGAAGTGCGTCCGCACCAACGACATCGACTGCATCGGCGAGGACGGC
>CAJKEF010000166.1 GCA_905198825.1 uncultured Collinsella sp.
ACCCTGCCCGCCAGCATGGACGCCAGCTGCGAAGTGCAAGTTGTCGAGGGCGACCTGACGGCGCATCGCCTGGCATTTGAGGACGCCCGCAAGCTCGCCGCGCAGATCGCGCCGGAGCTCGAGCTTATCTATGGCTTTGAATGCGATTGGTACGAGGGCTGCGAGCCTTTGGTTGAGCGCTGGTCCCAGGGCGCCGTCGTGCGCCTGGGCAGTGTGCATTGGATTGGTAACCCCGGCGATATCATGGCCGGTGCCGCGGGTACGGCGGGAACGGAAAACGTCGCTCGCCCCGATACACCCGATTCCCTTTGCGGTTGGATCGACGATGATACCGACCTGCATGTTTGGGAAAACTTAGGCGTGCGCGGCGTGTGGGAGCGCTATGTCGATGACTGGTGCCGCGCCTGCGAGAGCCCGCTCAACTTTGATGTGATGGCCCACCCCGACCTGGTCATGCGCTTTTCGAAGGAAGGCTTTGCGCCCGATTTTGACCCCGCACCGTTTTGGCAGCAGATGGCCGAGTGCGCGCACGATACGGGTCGCCGCGTTGAGGTCTCGACCGCCGCACCGCGCAAGGGCCTCGACGACTACTATCCCGCGACTGGATTGCTGCGTTGCTTTGCCCACGCCGAGGTGCCGATCACTTTTGGCTCGGACGCACACCGCGCCTGCGACATCTGCTGGAACATCCGTGAAGCCCAGGCACACGCCTACGACTGCGGCTACCGAACCTTCGGCATCCCCCACGCCACCGGCGAATGGGAATCCACACCCCTCGCCTAACTAGTCGTTTAAGAACGTCCCCAATGACTAGTGGCGGCGAGCGTTGAGTTCGCCGGCCAGTTCGTCGAGGGTGATGCCGTAGCGCTCAAGGGTTACGAGCAGGTGGTAGATCAGGTCGCCGACCTCGTAGCGGATGTGATCGTGATCGTTATCCTTGCAGGCCATGATCACCTCGCTCGCTTCCTCGGCAAGCTTCTTGAGCAGCTCATCCTCGACATCGGTCAGCAGGCGAGCGGTATAGCTTTCCTGCGGCGACGCGTCGCGACGACCATGAATCACCTCGGCCAGCCCCGTCAGCGTCTCGCCGATATTTCCATCCTGAACATTCGCGGTGCGCACACCCATAGTTCAATCCTTTCTGGTTGGCCAAGCGCCTAGTCGAGCGCCCGTCCTACGCGAGTTTCTTAAAGAAGCAGGTACGGTTGCCGGTGTGGCAGGCCGGACCCGGCGAGTCGACCTTGACCAGCAGCGTATCGCTATCGCAGTCGGCCCAGAGCTCCTTGACCTCCTGCATATTGCCGCTCGTCGCACCCTTGTTCCAGAGCTCCTGGCGGCTGCGGCTCCAAAACCACGTGGTCCCGGTCTTGAGCGTCAGCCCCACCGATTCCTCGTTCATCCAAGCAACCATAAGCACCTCACCGGTGTCATACTGCTGAACCACACAAGGAATCAGCCCGTGGGCGTCGTATGTAAGATCCGCTGGAGTAGTAATTTCTCTCATTTCAATTCCCCAATTTAAACATCGCCGGTCGGCGAGGGTTGTCCAGGTGCCCGAGATTCCGAGCGACAAGCCCGACGATGCGTACTTAAGTACGCGAGGAGGGTTGGAGCCGGAAGGTCGGGTGCCTGGGCAAGCCGCAGCGCTAGAAGTCCAACCTGACAGGAATGCCTTGAGAGGCCATATACTCCTTCACCTGACGAATGCTGAAGGTTCCAAAGTGAAAGACGCTGGCCGCCAGCACGGCGTCGGCTTCGCCCTCGATCACGCCCTCGGCAAAATGCTCGAGCGTGCCCACGCCGCCGCTTGCGATCACCGGAATCGGCACCGCGCGCGCCACGGCGCGGGTGAGCGCCAGGTCAAAGCCGGCCTTGGTGCCGTCGCGATCCATACTGGTCAGTAGGATTTCGCCGGCGCCGCGACGGGCCGCCTCCTCGGCCCACGCCACCGCGTCGATGCCCGTGGCGTTGCGGCCTCCTGCGGTAAAGACTTCCCACTTGTCGGCACCCGGCTCTCCGGGCAAACCGACGCGCTTGGCATCGATCGCCACGACCACGGCCTGACTGCCAAAAGCCGCGGCAGCCTGGCTAATCAGCGACGGGTCGCGCACGGCCGCCGAGTTGAGCGACACCTTGTCGGCACCGGCGGCAACCATGGTCCGCATGCCCGCCAGGTCGCGAAAGCCGCCGCCCACGGTATAGGGAATAGCGAGCTCCTCGGCCGCGTGCGCCGCCATCTCGATGGTCGTCGCACGGTTGTCACTCGTCGCGGTAATGTCCAAAAATACGACCTCGTCCGCACCCTCGCGGTCGTAGGCGCGGGCCAGCTCCACCGGGTCGCCCGCATCGCGCAGGCCCACAAAGTTGACGCCCTTAACCACACGGCCGTCCTTGACGTCCAGACAGGGAATCACGCGTTTGGTAAGCATGGGCTACTCCTCCCCTCGGGCGGCGACCAGTGCCTGGGCCAGCGTAAAGTTGCCCTCGTAGAGCGCGCGACCGGTAATGGCACCTTCAATCGCGCCCTCACCCACCGCGGCCAGTGCGCGGATGTCATCGAGCGTCGAGATACCACCCGAAGCCACGACGGGAAAGCCCGCGACCTCGGCCACATGGCGATACGCCGCTACGTCGATGCCCGTCTGCATGCCGTCGCGCGCGATGTCGGTATACACCAGATGCTTAAAACCCAGCTCGGAAAGCTGCGCCACGGCGTCGTCGAGCGCCACACCCGCGCCGTCACGCCAGCCATTCACCTTGACCTGGCCGTCGCGTGCGGCAATGTCAGCCACCAGCAACTCGCCAAAGCCTTGGGCCGCCACCTCGGCAAAACCCGGCTCGGTCACGAGCACCGTGCCTAGTGCGATGCGGCGCGCACCGTAGCCGGCCAACTCGTCGATGCGCGCGAGCGAGCGGACGCCGCCGCCCACGTCCACGGACAGACCGTCGACGCCGCAGATGGCCTTAATCGCCGCCGAGTTGGCAGCGCATGTGTCCTCGTCCTCGCCAAAGGCCGCGGACAGGTCGACGACGTGCACCCAGCTTGCGCCCTGCTCGGCAAACGAGCGGGCGACGGCCACGGGGTCGTCGGAATATACCTTGCAGCGGCTGCGGTCGCCACGCTCAAGGCGCACGACCTTGCCGCCGATCAGATCGATTGCGGGAAACAGGATCATCGGCCAACCTCCTCGACGATGTTGACGAAGTTCTTAAGGATGCGCTGCCCCAGCGCCGAGGACTTCTCGGGATGGAACTGACAACCCCACACGTTGCCGTGACGCACGACGCACGGGAAGCTCCGCGTATAGTGCGTGCGCGCCAGCACATCGGCGGCATCGGCATCGTCGGCCACCGCGTAGCTGTGGGTGAAGTACATGTTGGCACCCTCAGCAAAACCAGTAAGCAGCGGATCGGCCGCACCGGCGGGCGTCATGTGCACCTGGTCCCAGCCCACGTGCGGCACCTTAAGGCGACTCGATTCCAAGCGCGTGCACGAGCCGCGCATAAAACCCAGGCCATCGACCCAGGGGCCACCGGCCTGCTCGGAGGCGTTGCCATCGGCGACCACACCCTCGTCCGCAGGCACGCCCTCGTTGCCGCGCTCAAAAAAAAGTTGAAGACCCAGGCAGATGCCGAGCAGCGGAGTTCCGGCGGCGACGGCATCGAGCACCGCGTCCGCCTCGCCGCTCTGGCGCATAAAGGCGATCGCGTCATAGAACGCGCCCACGCCCGGAATGACCAGGCCGTCGGCGTTGCGGATCTGCTCCGGGTCGTCCGACGTGCAGGCGACGGCGCCGGCGCGCGCAAGCCCGCGCACGACGCTCGACAAGTTGCCCTTGTGGTAGTCGACCACCACGATCTTCGGTTCGCCCACGCGACCCTCCTCTTCCCATCATCCAAAACCACCACGAAGGTGCCTGTCCCCTTTGTGGTGGTATTTGCCTTTGTGGCGGTTACAGCGAGCCCTTGGTGCTGGGGATGCCTTGCACGCGGGGATCGAGCTCGCAGGCGCGGCGCATCGTGCGGCCCACGGCCTTAAAGGCAGCCTCGATAATGTGATGCGAGTTACCGCCCGCCAGCTCGCGCACGTGCAGCGTGAGTTTGGCGTCGCGCGCGAAGGCGTAGAAGAACTCGACAGCC
>CAJKEF010000167.1 GCA_905198825.1 uncultured Collinsella sp.
CCCTCCATCTGGGTAATGATGTGCTCGATGGCGTCGAGCTCGTTGCGGTCCAGGTGAAGCGCCTCGGTCACCAGCTCGTCGCCCTCAACCAGCTTGGTCGCCGCAAAACGCACCGGGATATGCGCCGTCGCGGCATGGTCCTCGATAAGGTTGGCGATGCCGTGAATGCAGCGATGCAGCGCGCCGCCGTCCGGACCATCGGGCGCGCAGAAGTCCAGGCGACCGGGGCGCTCGCGGAACCGCGCCACGTGCAAGGCATGATCCACCAACTCGCCAATGCCCTCGTTGCGGGCAGCACTAATGGGAACAACAGGCACGCCCAGCAGGCTCTCGAGCAGGTTGACGTCCACGGCGCCGCCGTTGGCCGTCACCTCGTCCATCATGTTGAGCGCGATGACCATGGGTCGATCGAGCTCCATAAGCTGCAGCGTCAGGTACAGGTTACGCTCGATGTTGGTGGCGTCGATGATATCGATGATGGCGTCGGGGTGCTCGTCCAGGATAAACTGGCGGCTTACGATCTCCTCGCCCGTGTACGGCGACAGAGAATAAATGCCGGGCAGGTCGGTAACGCTTGCCTCGGGATGGTTACGGATAGTGCCGTCCTTGCGGTCGACCGTCACGCCGGGAAAGTTGCCGACGTGCTGGTTGGAGCCCGTCAGCTGGTTGAATAACGTGGTCTTGCCGCAGTTTTGGTTGCCGGCGAGGGCAAAGTGCAGCGGCGCGCCCTCGGGCACGGCCGTCTTTGCCGCACGGGGCGAATACGTCCCCTCGCCCAGGGCCGGATGTTCCGTCGTGCCGATTGCGGCGTTAGCGCGCGGACCTGTATCGGTGTCGTGAATACCCACGAGCTCGATGCGAGCGGCATCGTCCTTACGCAGTGTCAACTCGTAGCCACGCAGGCGGATCTCGAGCGGGTCGCCCATGGGGGCATACTTCATCATGGTGACTTCGGTGCCCGGCGTTAGACCCATGTCCAAAATATGCTGTCGGAGCGCCTGATCGTCCGATGCCACCGATGCGACAACGGCGTCCTTTCCAATCTCGAGTGTATCGAGCTTCACGTCCGTGTTCCTCCCCCGGCGCCCACAGGGCGTTGCATTTTGTTTATCTTGGCTAACCGTTTGCCATGGCTAACCATTTAACCACGCATGATAGCGCGAACACATAGTGACGTTCAATTAACAGATTGCCGCTCTGGCGGGCTTGCAGCGTCAAGTGGTTACGCGGTTTGGTAAAACGCCGTAACTAAAACCCGTGGCGCTCCAGGAAGCGGAAGGCTAGGCGAATCCAAGGACGGACAGCCACCTGCTTGTCCTCGTTGTCGACCGCGGTGTTGGCGTTGCCGAGCGAAAGGCCGTGGCCTCCCTGGTCAAAGACGTGCATCTCGCATGCAACGCCCTCCTCGGCCATGCGCTGCGCAAACGGGTAGACCTGCGCGATCGGTGCCGTCTTGTCGTCGGACACGCCCCACACAAAGGTCGGCGGCATCTGACGCGAAACATGCGTGGTGGGGCAGATATCGGCCAGGTGCTCGTCAGTTGCCTCGCCACCCGTCACCATCGACAGGTAGTCGTTGAGCAGATCGCGCCCCGTCTTGCCGCCCGTCTTGGGCACACGCAAGTCAATGCGCGGATCGCGCGTCTGCATGTCACGCACGTAGGCAAAGTCGAGCAATGGATAACCCAGCACCACGGCATCGGGACGAATGTCGTCCGGACGCGCCCCTGCCAGGCCCGCGAAGGGACCGGTCTTCCACTGTGTCGCCAGCGAGGCGCAGATCATACCGCCCGCAGAAAAGCCCACAACGCACACGCGCTTGGGATCGACATGCCACTCGTCGGCATTCGCACGAACCGTGGCGACCATCTTGGCAAGATCTGCCTGGGGGTGCGGAAAGCTCACGTCACCCGTGCCACTCGTCACATAGTTGAGCACAAAGGCCTGGTAACCGTGATCCAAAAACGCAAACGCCACGGGATCCTGTTCATGCGGGGCGATATGCGTAAACGCACCTCCGCCGCAGATAATCACGGCAGGGCGGCGGCCATTCGGTTTATCGGGCAGCGGCTCGGCACCCAAATACGTAAACGTCGCTGGATATTCCTCGGTCGGCTCCTCGCCCCACAGCGCGTGGTTCTCGACAATCATATGTGCTCCCTTCGCGCAAATTATGCGCCCTTGTTTTTCGTCTTCAAGCGTACCCCACTTGAGCCCGTGACACAGAAACACTTCAGCAACAAGCTTCCCATCAACTGATATATCACATAATCCCAGCTCAGGACCATCGCTGAGCAGCGTAGAATAGGGGACGTTGACCAAGCCGCGAAACACATATGAAACGTTTCCGGCAAACCAAACGCGCGATATGCGCCTATTTAAGTTGGAGGCAACTATGGGTCTGCTCGATTCGCTTAAGTCCACCTTCACCTCGACCGGCGAGGCGTCCGTTCCGCCCGCAGCAAGCTTCGCCACCCGCGAAGGCGTCATCTATGCCCCCGTCAACGGCGTGCTCGTCAACCTGAACGAGGTTCCCGACGAGACGATCGCCTCGGGCATGCTTGGCCAAGGCTATGGCATCGAGCCCATTACCGGCACCATCTATGCGCCCGCCAACGGCCGCATCGGCGCCACCACTGTCACCAACCACTCCATTGGCATGATCACCGAGGACGGTCTTCGCGTGTTCATCCATGTTGGCCTGGGCACCGTGGAAATGAACGGCAAGGGTTTTGCCCGCTTTGTCGAGATGGGCGATGTGGTCAAGGCAGGCCAGCCGCTCATCAGCTTCGACCGCGAGGCCATTAAGGCCGCTGGTCACGAGGACATCGTGACCGTCATCGTCTCCGAGCTCGATCGTCTTAAGAGCATCGACCATGTCGGCGAGTCCGGAACGCTTATCGGCGGCAACCCGCTCGTCAAGCTTGGCGACCCGCTGCTGGTTGCCAAGACCAAGTAGCCGAGCATCATCGCATAAAGGCTCAACCACCTGTGCATCTTTGCCGCATTTGTGTTGTTGTTTTTGCCTATGTAGAGGTTCTGAAACGTTTCTATATAGGCAGCCGAGCATCAACGCAGGTGCGGCTTTTGCGTAGCGAGGCATCGCCCCGCGGCATGTTGTTCAACCGCACGAACCCCCTTCCTTTGTCCGCGCAGAGCGCTAGACTGCTAGGTCGACATTGGAGGAAGATCGATGCAAAACACACCCACGGGCGCCGCACATGCCGCGCCTCAACGCAACCAACGCATCGTCGCGCTCGACGGGCTCCGCGCCCTCGCCATCGCCGGCGTCATCCTATATCACCTTCGCCCCAGCCGCCTGACCGGCGGTTTTTTGGGCGTTACACTCTTCTTTACGCTGAGTGGCTATCTCGCCACCAAAACCATTATGCGGGCCACGGCACGCGACGGATTCTCGTACCCGCGCTATATCTGTCGCCGCATTGCGCGCATGATGCCGCCGATCGTCGTGACCATCGCGCTTACCGCCGTCGCCACCTACATCGCAGCCCCGAGCCTACTCCCTAAGGTGCAGCAGGACGCCCTGCCATCGGCACTCTTTTTGAGTAACTGGTTCTACATCTTCCGCAACGTCTCGTATTTCGCCGCCGCGGGGCTCCCCTCGCCGCTCACGCACCTGTGGTTCTGCGCTGTCACTATGCAGTTCTATCTGGTATGGCCGGTCATCCTTATGGCGCTGTGCAGCAAAACCAGGTCGCGCAACACCGCCATCGGCATCACGATCGCATTCGCACTTGTATCGACGGCAGCCATGGTCCTCATGTTTAATCCCACCGCCGACACATCGCGAGTCTACTACGGAACCGACGCCCGTGCCGCCGAGCTTCTATGCGGAGCCTTAGCCGCCATCGCCGCGCCGCGTCTGCGCGAGATGCTGAGCGGTGACATCCATATCCCCGGCGCCAACAAGGGCATCTCAAAGGTCAACGCGATTTCTATCGCGTGGCTCGTTGCCGTTATAGCCGGCGCACTCATGCTGACCGGAGAGAGCGCCTGGCTCTACCGCGGCGGCTTTTTGCTGTTTGCCCTCGTCACCGGACTCCTCATCATCTGCGTGCAGAATACGGAGTGCATCGTGCGCCATCTGCTGTCGGCCAAGCCGCTCGTCTGGCTGGGC
>CAJKEF010000168.1 GCA_905198825.1 uncultured Collinsella sp.
CCAGGTCCAGTTGCCGCCCAGTGTGGCAGGGGTGTTGATGCGCGCCTCGTTGCCCAAGTTGAGCAGGTCCTGCATGGTGTAGATGCACGTGTCGCTCACGCTGGCTGCGATGGTTCGGTTGAGCGCGTCGGTGATGGGCTCGCCGGCCTGCTGATGGGTGTACAGGGCTGTCTGCTCGCGCTGACGCGGGGTGGCCGTTCCCTCAAACCAGCCGCGCGCCGTCTCGTTGTCGTGGGTGCCCACGTAGGCGACGGTGTTGGCGATGTAGTTATGCGGCAGGTAGTACGAGTTGGTGCCCTCAAAGGCAAACTGCAGGATCTTCATGCCGGGGAAGCCCGAGTTGTCGCGCATGTCGATGACGCCGGGGGTGAGGAAGCCCAGGTCCTCGGCGATGATGGGCAGCGTGCCGAGCTTTTCCTCGAGCGTCTTGAAGAACTTGAGGCCGGGACCCTGCGTCCACGAACCGTAGGACGAATCGGGCGAGGAGAACGGCACCTCCCAATAGGCCTCGAAGCCGCGGAAGTGATCCAGGCGGATGACGTCGTACATGTCGAGGGCGGCGCGAATGCGGCCCTCCCACCAGGAGAAGCCGTCGGACTCCATGGCGTCCCAGTCGTAGATGGGGTTGCCCCAGTACTGGCCGGTGGCCGAGAACTGGTCGGGCGGCGTGCCGGCGACGCTCACGGGATTGCCGGCGGCGTCGATCTTAAAGAGCTCAGGCGTCGCCCACATCTCGACGGAGTCACGCGAGACGTAGATGGGCAGGTCGCCGATGATGAGAATGTCGCGCTCGTTGGCATAGGCCTTGAGGCGGCTCCACTGGCGATCGAAGAAGTACTGCGTCATCTGGTGGTAGAGCATACGCGCCGGATGGTCGGCGCAGACCTTGGCGGAAGCCTCGCCGCGGGTGCGGAGCTCCGCGGGCCACTCCCAAAACGCCTTGAGACCGCACTCCTCTTTGACGGTCATGAACTCACAGTAGGGGATGAGCCAGTCCTCGTTGGCCTGGATAAAGTCATCGAAATCGGCCGGCTTGTCGGCAGCAAAGCGCTCGGCGGCGCGGTCGAGAATCTGACGGCGGCCGCCAAAGATGGCACCGTAGTCGACGTTACTGGGGTCAGAACCCAGGTACACGCCATCGATATCGCGCTGCTCCAGATACCCTGCCTCGATAAGCTCGGCAAAGTCGATAAAGTTGGGGTTGCCTGCGCGGGCCGAGAACGACTGATAGGGCGAATCGCCATAGCTGGTCGTCGTAAGGGGCAGAATCTGCCAGTAATGTTGTTTGCACGAGGCGAGAAAATCGACGAAGTCGTAGGCATTCCAGCCAAAGCCGCCGATTCCGTATGGTCCGGGCAGAGATGAGACGGGCATGAGGACGCCGCTTGCACGCTCCATGAATGCGCTCACCAACCTTCTTGTTGTGGGGTCGGCCTGCCGATGGATGTGCAGTCCGCCTCCGATGTTCTGATCCGATACGCCTATTGTAAAACATGTTGTTTAAACATGTACAGGCAAGATAAAAAAGTTGGTCGATTTTCGGCGAATGGTTACATGCCATGAAAAAGCCCCGACCTCACAACGTGAGATCGGGGCAAGAGCGGTATGTAGGTTTTTGCTACTCGGCGTCGGCGAAGCCGTTGGGGTTGTGGCTCTGCCAGTTCCAGCTATCTCGGCACATGTCCGCGATGTCGTACTGGGCCTTCCAGCCCATCATGCGCTCGGCCTTGGAGGCATCGCACCAGTTGGCAGCGATGTCGCCGGCGCGGCGCTCGCGGATTACGTAGGGCAGCTCCTTGCCACAAGCCTTGGAGAAGGCGGCGACGACCTCGAGTACCGAGGTGCCGGTGCCGGTGCCCAAGTTAAAGATCTCGACGCCGGTCTTGCCGTTCATCCAATTAAGGGCAGCAACGTGACCAGAGGCCAGATCGCACACGTGGATGTAGTCGCGCACGCCGGTGCCGTCGGGGGTGGGGTAGTCGTTGCCAAAGACCTGAACGGCCTCGAGCTTGCCCACGGCGACCTGGGCGACATAGGGCACCAGGTTGTTGGGGATGCCCTTGGGGTCCTCGCCGATCAGGCCCGACGGATGAGCGCCGATGGGGTTGAAGTAACGGAGCAGCACGACGTCCCACTCGGGGTCGGCGGTGTGGACGTCCATAAGGATCTGCTCGATCATCCACTTGGTCCAACCATAGGGGTTGGTCGCGGGCTTCTTAGGATCCTCCTCGGTGACGGGCGGGTTGTCCGGGTCGCCGTAGACGGTCGAGGAGCTCGAGAAGATGATGGACTTGCAGCCATGGTTGCGCATGACGTCGATGAGCACCAGGGTGTTCTCGATGTTGTTGTGGTAGTACTCGACGGGCTTGCTCACCGACTCGCCGACGGCCTTAAAGCCGGCAAAGTGGATGACGCGGTCGATCTGATGGGTATCGAAGATCTTGTTCATCGCATCGCGGTCGAGCACGTTGGCCTCGTAGAAGGTGAGGTTCTTGGCGGCCTCGTCGCCCACGATGGTCTTGACGCGGTCGACGGCGACGGCGCTGGAGTTGGAGAGATCATCGACGATGACGACCTGGTAGCCACCCTCGAGCAGCTGAACGACGGTGTGCGAGCCGATAAAGCCGGCGCCGCCGGTAACGAGGACGCAGGTGTCTTTGGGGTCGAGTGCTTTGGACATGTAGTCTCCTATCGAATCAGGAACACTTCTTCAGGGGAGTATAGCGCAGGCAGGGACGCCCAAAACGTGCAGGGCAGGAAAAGCAGATGAACATGCTAACGTACTCATGGAAATGTTTGGCGTGGGCATACCCTCGATCTTGACGTTTGCATACGAGCCGCCGACCATACGGTTTCCTGCCGTTCGTGGAAATCGTTGGGACGCGCCATATGTACGCTAATATGTATGAGTTGAGCGACATATAAATAAACATGTAACGGAGTACATATGTCACCAAACAGCGATTCCATCCTTTCCCAGGAGCTCTCGCGCCGCACTGCCCTCAAGGCCCTGTTCGGCGCCGCTTCTGCGGCAGTTCTTTTTGGCCTGCCCGCTCGCGCCCATGCAGCGGAGGCTTCCAAAGAAACCACCGATAAACTGAATGCTGCCCAGGCCCAGCTCGACGAGGTTCAGGCCCAGCTCGACAGCATCGCAAATGAGTATGCGGCGCTGGCCAACAAGAATGCCCAGACCCTCAACGACATCGAGAATGTCCAGGGCAAGATTGACGGCACGCAGGCCCAGATCGATGAAAAGAAGGCCGAGCTCAAGAAGAAGCGCAACGACCTTTCCGATCGCGTGGCCGCCAGCTACAAGTCCGGCGGCACGAACATCCTGTCGTTGCTGCTGGCCTCTGGCTCGTTTGAGGAACTCGTCGCCAACGCGCATTACGTTGAGAAGATCAACAAGAGCGACCGCGATGCCATCGAGGATATCCAGACGATTCAGGCTGAGCTCGACGCACAGAAGACCGAGCTCGAAGCACAAAAGGCCGACCTGGAGAAACTCAAGGACCAGCAGACGGCTCAGATGCAGGATATGCAGGCCAAGCAGCAAGAAGTCCAGACCGTGCTGAACGGTCTTTCCGACGACGTCAAGGAGCTCATGGCTCAGCGCGATTCCGAGATCCTCGCTGCCGCCCAGGCTGAGGAGGCTGCTAGGAAGGCTGCCGCTGCCGCGGCTGCCGCGAACAGGAACAATTCCTACTCGGGTGGTTCAAGCTCGGGTGGCGGATCGTATGCGTCCGGAACCCCGCAACAGAATGCCGGCTCGGGCAAACAGCAGGCCGTCGTCAACGCGTGCTACTCCACGCCTTCGCCGGGTCAGAACTGGTGCGCGGCGTGGGTTACCAATGTCTTCCGTAACGCCGGCGTGGGCTATTTTGGCGGCAACGCGTGTGACATGTTCAACGCCTGGTGCTATAGCTCCGACCGCTCGGCGCTGCAGGTGGGCATGATCGTGGCCGACTCATCGCATAGCGGCACGGGTGCTCCGGGCCTTATCTACGGTCATGTGGGTATCTACGTTGGCGGCGGTATCGTTATGAGCAACGAGGGTGCCATTACGTCTAAGTCGCTCGATTCGTTTATTAGCTTCTATGGCACTGGCTCTGGCGTGCGTTGGGGCTG
>CAJKEF010000169.1 GCA_905198825.1 uncultured Collinsella sp.
CGCTGGCAACTGACTGCCGGCGGGCCCGTTCCTGTTTATCGGGGGGAGTGCGGTGGCCGGAGCCGAACCGGTCGGGCAACAAAAAAGGCGGACGCCGTAGCGTCCGCCCTATAGCAATCGAAAGCTCAAGCCAGCAGATCGGTCTAGTACACCATGCCCATGGCGTCCCGAACCTCGGCCAGGGTCTGCTCGGCGATCTCGTTGGCGCGACGGTTGCCCTCGTGCAACACGTCCTTCACATAGTCCAGATCGTTCTCGTAGCGCTGGCGACGCTCGCGGATCGGCGCGAAGTACTCGTTGACGGCCTCGGTCACGTACTTCTTGAGCTGGCCGGAGCCGCCCATGCCGATCTCCTCGGCAATCTCGACCTCGGAACGGCCGGTGCAGATGGCGGCCGTCGAAAGCAGGCCGGACACGCCGGGACGGTTCTCGGGATCGAACGTGATCATGCGCTCGGAATCGGTCTGGCTCTTCTTGATGCGCTTGGCCGTCTCCTCGGCGGTCATCGAGATGTTGATGGCGTTGCCGTAGCTCTTGCTCATCTTGCGACCGTCCAGGCCGGGCAGCAGCGGGGTCTCGGACAGCAGCGCGTCGACCTCGGGGAACACCTTGCCGTAGCGGTTGTTAAAGCGGCGGGCGATGGTGCGGGTAAGCTCGATGTGCGGCAGCTGGTCGCGACCGACGGGCACCACGTTGCCCTTGCAGAACAGAATATCGCAGGCCTGATGCACCGGGTAGGTGAGCAGAAGGCCGGTAAGCTCATGGCCCGAGGCCTCCATCTCGGCCTTAACCGTGGGGTTGCGCGCCAGCTCGGCCTCGGACACCAGCGACAGGAACGGCAGCATGAGCTGGTTTGCGGCGGGCACGGCGGAGTGCGCGTAGATCATGGTCTTGTCGGGGTCAATGCCGCAGGCAAGGTAGTCCATGACCATGTTGTACACGTTGTCCTGGATATGCTCGGTGGTGTCGCGGTCGGTGATGACCTGGTAGTCGGCGATGAGCACGTTGGTCTTGGCGCCCATGTTCTGCAGTTCAACACGGCCCTTGAGGGTGCCGAAGTAATGACCCAGGTGCAGGCGCCCGGTGGGGCGGTCACCGGTAAGCATGGTGAACTTCTCGGGTGTCTTGGCCAGGCCCTCGCGAATGGCGTTGCTCTTTTGCAGCGCGACTTCGTAGCTGTTCTCGTTTGGCATGATTGCTCCTAACGTATATTCATGGGTCAAGATGATAACGCGTTTATTGGAGGGGCGGTGCGTAAGTAGGCGAGGGGCGGGAGAGGGACGCGCGTGGTGCGGTATGTGCGATGGGTGCGGCGCGGCCGCGCTTGGCTAACGGTGCCTTGGCACATCCTCGGCAGCTTGCCCTAGAGCTTGTGGTGGCGCTCTTCTTTGCGCTCCTCGGCTGCCTGCTCCTCCTGCTTAAAGGCGGGGTCGTCGGGGGTGACGAGCTCGTCCTCGTGCGTGCGCTTGTTGTAATGGTGGCGCAGGACGGGCTCAAACAGGTGCAGATGCTTGGCGAAGGCAGCCGACCCAATGGCGAGCACGACAAAGATGAGCACGCGCGTGGGCACCTCGACCTGATTGATCGCGGCGGCGCCGGCCGAAAGCATGATGCACCAGGCGTAGATGAGCAGTACGGCCTGCTTTTGGTTGTAGCCCTCTTGAATGAGGCGGTGGTGGATGTGGCCCTTGTCGGCCTGCCCGATGCTAATGTGGGCGCGCCTGCGGCGCACGATGGCGCTAAACGTGTCGATGATGGGCACGCCGGCAACGATGAGCGGGATGATAAGCGAGGTGAGCGCGGCGGTGCGGCTCACGTTGAGCAGCGAGATGGAGCCCAGTGCAAAGCCCAGAAGCAGCGACCCCGAGTCGCCCAAGAAGATGCTCGCGGGGTTGAAGTTATAGCGCAAGAAGGCGAGGCACGAGCCAAAGAGCGCGATGGAGAGCGCGGCGGCGTCGATGCGGCCCGAGAGAACGGCCATCGAAAACATGGTGAACGAGGCGATGCCGCAGATGCCCGTGGCCAAGCCGTCGAGGCCGTCGATGAGGTTAATGATGTTGGTGAATGCCACCAGATAGATTACGGTGATGGGGTAGGCGAGCCATCCGAGCATGATCTCGCCGGGGGCAAACGGGTTGACGATGACGCCGATGCGCAGGCCGCCCACGCAGGCGATGAGCGCGGCGAGGACCTGACCTGTCAGCTTTTGCTTGGGCTTGAGCTGGAAGACGTCGTCGATCGCGCCGGTCGCAAAGATGACGGTAAAGGAGAGCGCCAGCATGGGATAGCTAATGTGAAGGCGCGGGTGCGGCACCAGGACGGGTGGCCAGCCTAGGTGCCAGGTGCCTAGGATTTGCACAATGCAGGCAACGACCAGGCCCAAAAACACCGCCGTTCCGCCCAAACGCGGGATGGGCTTGGTGTTGATGCGGCGCTTAGAAGGATAGTCGACGGCATCGAGTTTAATTGCCAAGCGCTTGACCAGGGGCACCGCGAGGAAGGTCGTGATAAAGGCCGCCGCTGCCACGCATAGGTACGGTATGTAGCTCGGGGATGAAGCCATGAATCTAAAAACCGCCAAGCGTCGAAGGAAAAGGTCAGAAGAACGCCATGCGCAAAGGGCATAGCCGAACCATAATACTCGACCAAGGGGGGTGCATGTAATTGCACGCAGCGATAATCACGCGCTTACCAGATATTCGAGTGATAGTGGGGCTCTGCCTGGTGCCTTTTGGGAATCATGGCGGGATTTGCAATGGTGATTTTCGGCAAAAGAAAACCACCCCCCACGTTACGAAAATGAACCCACCTAAAACAGGTGGGTGCCCTCATCGACTGTTCCAGCGTCCTTAACAACGAAGGATATCTGTACTAGGTACGACTGTGTGGGCTCCCTAAATAAACGCGACGGTTCACCCAGTTGCTCCGCGGGGGGCGGAATACCTACATCATAAAGCGGCACTTTGTGGATTCCAGTCTTGACATTACAAAAATCGTGTCGGACGATTACGGCGCCTTAGGGACGGAGCCGTCTGCGCGGTCCGGGCCTTTACATTTGAGCTGCTGAATCGTTGTTTTGGAGCATGTTTTTATGCCGACGTCGTTGACCGAACTTTTTTCGCCCGCCTGCCATTTGTGTCCGCGCCGTTGCGGCGCGGCGCGCGATGAGGGCGCGCGCGGCGTATGCGGTGCTAACGACACGCTCAGGGTGGCCCGCGCGGCGCTTCATATGTGGGAGGAGCCGCCTATCTCGGGCGAGGCCGGTTCGGGCACGATCTTCTTTAGCGGCTGCTCGCTTAAATGTATCTACTGCCAGAACCATGAGATCTCGACCGGCAATTTTGGCCTTGAGATTTCGCCTGAGCGCCTGGTCGAGATTATGCTGGAACTGCAGGACCAGGGTGCCAACAACATCAATTTGGTGACGGCGACGCACTATGCGCACCTGTTGCCTGCCGCGATTGCTGCGGCGCGGACGCGCGGGCTGGTCATCCCGATTGTCTACAACACGAGTGGCTACGAGCGCGCGAGTGCCGTGGCGGCGCTGGGCGACCTGGTCGATGTGTGGCTCACCGACTTTAAATATGCCGATGCCGGGCTTGCGCAGTCGCTTTCTCATATTAAGGACTACCCGCGCGTGGCCGTGTCGGGTCTGGCCCAGATGGCGCGCGAGATCGATCGCCGCGGGGGAGAGCTGGTGGATGAGGGCGGACTCATGAAGCGTGGCATCATCGTGCGCCACCTGGTGCTGCCGGGGCATGCGGATGACTCGTGCCGCGTGTTAGACCTGGTGTGGCAGACGGTGGGCGACGTGCCGATCTCGGTCATGAACCAGTACACGCCTAATGCGCTCATGCGCGAGCAGGGCGGCGACCTGGCACGCGCCGTGACGCGCGAGGAGTACGAGCAGGTGCTCGACCATGCCGACGACCTGGGCTTTACGACGATGTTCTGGCAAGAGGGCGGCGCGGTAGACGAGAGCTTCACCCCGGCCTTCGACACCACCGGTGTTCTTACCAGCGCAAAGTAGTGCGTTCGTCGATGATTTTTCTGGGACGGGGATTAAAAAATCATCGGGCGAATGGTAGTCAAAAAAGCCGCGTCCCAAAAAGACTGGTTATTGG
>CAJKEF010000170.1 GCA_905198825.1 uncultured Collinsella sp.
CTCTATCTGGGGGTTCATGCCGAGCGCGACGCCCGCGGCTATCACAGGGTCGATTCCCTGATGGCAGCCGTCGGTCTAGCCGATACCGTGACGGTCACGCCGGCGCAGGCGTTGACCGTCCAGACGGTTCCGGCATCCGATTTTCCCATGCAAAAAAATACGGCTTATCGGGCGGCAATCGCTATGGCCGAGCATTACGGTCGCGACGCCAACGTGTGCGTGACGATCGAAAAGCGTATCCCGCTGTGCGCCGGCCTGGGAGGCCCCTCGACGGATGCCGCCGCGGTCATCGTTGCCTTGGCCGAGCTGTGGGGTATCGACCGCGCCGACCCCGCGCTCGATGACATCGCTCGCGGTATCGGCGCCGACGTGCCGTTCTTTTTGCACGCGAGTCCCGCATTCTACGTCGGCGGGGGAGATGTGCTGGCCACTGAGTATCCTGTGCTTCCAGCGACACCTGTCGTATTGGTCAAACCGCACGAGACGAGCGTTTCAACGGTTGAAGCGTATCGACGATTTGATGAGAGCCCGGTGCCCGCGGACAAACCCGGTGCGATTGCTTCTGTCTTACGCGCCGGCGATGCCGAGGCGGCATATGCGCTCGTTCATAACAATCTGGGCGTCATATCCGCGCAGATGGAGCCGCGGATCCAGGCAGTTCTCGACTGGCTGCGCGCACAGGAGGGAACCGTTGCCGTGGACGTGTGCGGTTCGGGTGCTTGCTCGTTTGCCATTTGCGATACCGTCGCTGCAGCAGCCCATCTTGCGGGAGCTGCCCAGCAAAATGGCTGGTGGGCCTGCGCGACTAAGCTTATTCCCAACACGGTTCAAATCGACGCGCCAAAGAAATAAAAATTTCTCTAGCACGCGACGAAAATCTTTGTTACTATAGTCGAGCTAACGGGTTGTGGCTCAGTTTGGTAGAGCACTGCGTTCGGGACGCAGGGGTCGCTGGTTCAAATCCAGTCAACCCGACCAGAGCATGAGAAGGGACCGCTTCTTGCGGTCCCTTTTTTTAGCTAGTGTTGTGATACCGCGATACCCGCGGTATACTCATTCGAGCTTGTCTCGCTGTATTGTGGAGGTCTACATGTTTGGACTGAGGGCTCCTGAGCTCATCATTATTCTCGTCGTTGTCCTGATTATCTTCGGGCCCAAGAACCTGCCGAAGCTCGGCAAGTCCCTCGGCTCTACCGTCAAGAATATCCGCGAGGGTATGGAGGGCGACGATAAGGCCGAGACCAAGCAGGCCGAGGAGGTCGTGGTCGAGCAGTCCGAGGAGGACAAGGAGATCGCTGAGCTCGAGGCCAAGCTCGCTGCTGCCAAGAAGAAGCAGGCAGAGGACAGCGACGCGGACGCAGAGTAGTCCCATCCCTTTGGGGTGAGCACCTGACCGGCTTGCCCGCAGGCTAGCCGGTCTTTTTCGTTTTGTTGACAGTTGATTGTTTGATCAGAGTTGGGGAGATATCCGTATGGACGCAAGCCAGATCGTACTGACCGCTGAGGGCCGCCAGAAGCTCGTCGAGGAGCTCGCTTGGCGTGAGGGCGATTACGCCAAGGAGATCGTCGAGGACATCAAGGAAGCCCGCGCGTTCGGCGACCTTTCGGAGAACTCCGAGTACGATGCCGCCAAGGACAAGCAGGCCCAGAATGCTGCTCGTATCGCCGAGATCCAGGCCATTCTTGCCAACGCTCAGGTTGCTGCCACCACGGGTGATCTGACCGTCTCCATCGGTTCCACCGTTTCGCTGATTGATCCCAACGGTGAGGTCATGGAAGTCACGCTCGTCGGTACCACCGAGACCAACTCGCTCGAGCACAAGATCTCCAACGAGTCTCCGGTCGGTCACGCCATTATCGGTCACGGCGAGGGCGATTCCGTCGAGGTCGTTACGCCTTCCGGCAAGACTCGCGTCTACACCATCGCCAAGATCGCACGCTAGACCACGGTCCCGCGTAAAGGTATGTTTTCGCTCCCTGGGACCGAATCCTGGGGAGCGTTTTAGTTTGAGGAGCTAACTTATGGCAGAGAACCAGAACGTCGCCGAGCAGGCATCGACGCTCAACGACGAGCGCGCCACGCGCCTGGCCAAGCGCGCCGCCCTGTTCGAGGCGGGCCAGAACCCCTATCCTGAGCACTCTGAGCTTGAGGACTACGTCGCCGATATCGAGGCTAAGTACGCCGAGCTTGCCGATGGTGAGGACACCGAGGACGTCGTGAAGATCGCCGGCCGCGTGGTCGCCAAGCGCGGTCAGGGCAAGATCATGTTCATCGTCGTGCGCGATGCGACTGCCGAGATTCAGCTGTTCTGCCGCATCAACGACATGGACGAGGCTGCCTGGAATACGCTCAAGGCCCTCGACCTGGGCGACATCCTGGGCGTGACCGGCGTGGTCGTGCGCACCCAGCGCGGCCAGCTTTCCGTTGCCCCTAAGAGCGCGACCCTGCTTGCCAAGGCCGTTCGTCCGCTGCCCGAGAAGTTCCACGGTCTTTCCGACAAGGAGACCCGCTATCGCCAGCGCTATGTCGACCTGATCGCCAACGACGACGTTCGCGAGACCTTCCGTAAGCGTTCGCAGATTCTCTCCACTTTCCGTCGCTTTATGGAGTCCGACGGCTACATGGAGGTCGAGACCCCCATCCTGCAGACCATCCAGGGTGGTGCTACGGCTAAGCCGTTCATCACGCACTTCAACGCTCTCGATCAGGAATGCTACCTGCGCATTGCTACCGAGCTGCACCTCAAGCGCTGCATCGTCGGTGGTTTTGAGCGCGTGTTCGAGATCGGCCGCATCTTCCGTAACGAGGGCATGGACCTTACCCACAACCCCGAGTTCACCACGATGGAGGCCTACCGTGCCTTCTCCGACCTCGAGGGCATGAAGACACTCGCCCAGGGTGTCATCAAGGCTGCCAACAAGGCCATCGGCAATCCCGAGGTCATCGAGTACCAGGGCCAGACCATCGACCTTTCTGGTGAGTGGGCCAGCCGTCCCATGACCGACATCGTCTCCGACGTGCTCGGCAAGCAGATTACCATTGACACACCGGTCGAGGAGCTTGCTGCCGCCGCGCGCGAGAAGGGCCTGGAGATCAAGCCCGAGTGGACTGCTGGCAAGATCATCGCCGAGATTTACGATGAGCTGGGCGAGGACACCATCGTCAACCCGACCTTCGTGTGCGATTACCCCATCGAGGTCAGCCCGCTCGCCAAGCGTTTTGAGGACGACCCGCGCCTGACCCACCGCTTTGAGCTGGTTATCGCCGGCCACGAGTACGCCAACGCATTCTCCGAGCTCAACGACCCGGTCGACCAGGCTGAGCGCTTTGCTGCCCAGATGGCCGAGAAGGCCGGCGGCGACGATGAGGCCATGGAGTATGACGAGGACTACGTGCGCGCCCTCGAGTACGGTATGCCTCCCGCGGGCGGCATTGGCATTGGTATCGACCGCGTGGTCATGCTGCTTACCAACCAGGCTTCTATCCGCGACGTCCTGCTGTTCCCGCACATGAAGCCCGAGAAGGGTTTCCAGTCCGGTGCCGCTGCCGCCAAGGCTGCCGAGGCCGGCAACGCCGCGAGCCCGTTCGTTAAGTCGCTTAAGCCCACGCTCGATTACTCCAAGATCGCCGTTGAGCCGCTGTTCGAGGAGTTCGTCGACTTCGATACCTTCTCCAAGAGCGATTTCCGCGCTGTGAAGGTCAAGGCATGCGAGGCCGTCAAGAAGTCCAAGAAGCTGCTGAACTTTACGCTCGACGACGGTACCGGTACCGACCGCACCATCCTCTCCGGTATTCACGCTTATTACGAGCCCGAGGACCTGGTCGGCAAGACCTTGCTCGCCATCACCAACCTGCCTCCGCGCAAGATGATGGGTATTCCCAGCTGCGGCATGCTGATCAGCGCTGTCCACGAGGAGGAGGGCGAGGAACGCCTCAACCTGATCCAACTCGACGCCTCCATCCCCGCCGGCGCAAAGATGTACTAACTAGTTACGCGGTTCTACGAACCGCGTAACGGCTCGACGCTGCGCGGGCCGCATTTGGACAATCTGACGTTCAACTTCAAGGGCGCGACCAGAAGGTCAGCGCCCTTTCGTTTCACG
>CAJKEF010000171.1 GCA_905198825.1 uncultured Collinsella sp.
CGGCGAGGCCTGAAGCCCCGCCGCCGATTACCAGGACGTCATAGAAGGCGCTCGTGTTCACTTAGGCCTCGTCGGTCTCGTGCGGGGTAATAGCCTCGACGGCAGAGACTGCCTTGGGCAACATACCATCGGGCAGTGCGGTCTCGACCTCGCCCTTATCGCAGGCCTCGGCGAGTGAGGGATTGATGGGAAGCGTGCCCAAGATGTCGAGGTTATAGCGCTCTGCGACCTCGGGGAGCTTGCTCTTGCCAAAGACCTCGATCTTCTTGCCGCAATCGGGGCACTCGATATAGCTCATGTTTTCGACGATTCCCAGAATGGGGACGTTCATCTTCTCGGCCATGTTGACCGCCTTGGCGACGATCATCGAGACTAAGTCTTGCGGGCTCGTGACGATGACGATGCCGTCGACGGGCAGTGACTGGAAGACGGTGAGCGCGACATCGCCCGTTCCCGGAGGCATATCGACCAGCAGGTAGTCGATGGGACCCCAGGAGGTTTCACTCCAGAATTGCCTAATGGCGCCGGCGATGACCGGACCACGCCAGAGGACGGGATCGGTCTCGTTTTGAAGCAGCAGGTTGGAGCTCATGACCTTGATGCCGTGCTCGGAGATCTCGGGCAGCATGAGGTTGCCGAGGGCATGGACATGGCGTCCGCTCATGCCGAACATTTTGGGGATGGAGGGGCCGGTGATGTCGGCGTCGAGAATGCCAACCTTGTTGCCGCGGCGGGCAAGTTCGGTTGCGATGGCGCCCGTCACAAACGACTTGCCGACGCCGCCCTTGCCGGAAAGCACGGCGATAACGCGCTTGACCTCGGACAGCGTATTCTCCTCAAATTGCGACGGCGACGTTTGTCCGCCGGCAGCCTGTGCGTGCTCGCAACCCATGTATGACTCCTTTGTATATGTTGGGGCCGGGGCCCCGTGATGTGACACGAGCGTCATTGTACCCTCGTTTGCGAGCGGGAGTCATTTGCGATGCATTTGGGCCGAGCGTGCTTGCAATACGATGGGTCCAAGCGAATGGGCGGGCTTACTGAACTTTGCTGGCGAACTCGAGGTATTGCATGCGCTGCAGCTTGTCGATCGTCGAGGCGTACGGGCTGTCTTCAGATTCCAAGTCGTAGCGCAGCCCGTCGGCACCAAGGTAGCCGGCGACATTGATGGTGGGCACATCTGACCTTGTTGCAAGCAGGGCCTTTTGATAGTCGGTGAGCGGGGCGCCGATCTTATTAAGGGTAATGGCTGCAATCTCGTTTGCCCCGACGGTGTCGTAGACGTTGAGCTCGGTATTGCCGGCGATTTCATAGTTAGCCCAGACGAAATAGGTCGACTGATAGATGCGGAAAGCGTGGCTTGCTGTATCTTCCTGAGGGTACAGCTCGTCGTTGAGAGTCGTTGCGGCGCTCGGCTGATGGTCGCCAAAAAAGACAAGGACGACCGGTCTGCCGATATTGCGGAGCTCGTTGATAAAGTACTCGAGGTCCCGGTCGGATGCGTTGATGCAGGTGAGATAGGTGTTGAGCGCGCTATTGGCGCCCTCGCTGGCTCCCTCGACCCAATAGTTTGTCAGCTCTTCGGCGGGAACGGTGCCATAGTCGTAGCCGCCGTGATTTTGCATCGTGACGTCAAAGATGAACTGCGGTGCTTCGTCGGTTCTAAGCAGGTCGAGTATCTTGTCGTAGGTGGCGTAGTCGCATACGCCGGCATGGTAACAGGGCGCACCTTCGAAATCGCCGATTGAAAGAAAGTCTCCAAAGCCCAGCTGCTGATAGATTTTATCTCGATGGTAGTTGACGGGGTTTTGCGGGTGCATAGCGGTAGTGGTATACCCAAGCTCTTTAAGGTCCTTTGCCAGGCTGTTGACGCCATTCATCTGATACAGCTGATAGGGGATCTTGCCTAATCCGACAAAGGCCGTTGTCGCTCCGGTCAAAAATTCGAATTCGGAGTTCGCCGTTCCGCCACCGGTGACCGAAGCGAGCATGGTGCCGCGAACAAGCGTGTCGGGAAGCGAGTTGTAGAATGCGGGGCCGGCGTACCCGGCCGCCTGGAGCTGCTCAAAGCACGAAAGGTCGCTAAAACTCTCGTTCATGACGGCAACAATCGTCGGCTTGATTTCATTGAACTGGGCAACGGCCGCCGCGCGTTGCTCGCTCGAGCCATACGTGCTGTCGTAGGCGGCGGCGAGCTCCTGCTCGATGCTCTGCGCCTCATCGGGCGTATAGTCTTCGGGCTTCTCAATGGGCAACTCGTTGACCATTTCGGTGAACGAAGTGATAAAACCCTGAGACGCATATGTGGCGATGGGCTGCCAACGGTCAAATCCAAAATTCAGCGCCTGCTCCAAGTCGATGCTGGAAAAGCCCGAGAGCCCCACAACGGTCACTAACAGAAAAGCACAGAGGTTAGCGGCGATTGCGGGGAAGACATGGGTGGGCGTACGGAGCTTTCGCGGACGGATAAGCGAAAGAAGCCCCAGGGAAATCTCCAGCAGGGCGAGAGAGGTTACGATTCCGGCGGTAAAGGTAAACTCGTATCCCCCGCTCACCTCCATTGCGGTGCCAAGGGCCAAGATATCGCTTGGCAGGATGGCCTCGCCTTTAAACGTTATGACGAAGTGCTCGGCAATGCCAAGGGTGCAACAGACGACGGGCACGAGGGCCATGACGCCTCCATGACGCTGTCCCAGCAAATAAAGGGAGAGCAGAACCGTCGCGAGCAGCCCGACGGAAAACCCGAATGAGTTGGCGGGAATGCGATAGAACGTTTCGTTGCAGGCAATTTCGAGTGAAACGAACGAGAGCGCTGAAACAGCGGCGATGACAAGGATGTCACGGCAAATACAGGCAACCGTTCCCGTCGCAAGATCGGTTTGGTCGATAAGTCCCGAGACCAAGGGCTCGACAAGAAGTATTACAGCGGCAGCACCGAGCGCCGAATAAGAAAGGACCCATAGGGAGCAGTCCTCATTTACGAGCAATTGATTCGTAATCCATGCAGCTACCATGCCGAGCGGGATGAGGAGCATCGCGCACCAAAAGACGAGGGCAATGGGCGGCTTTTCGTTGTGTTTGATTGAAAAATACACGCGCACGACGACGGTGGCCACGATAAGGATGGCGATGAATATGGGCAGATTGGCCATGTCACTCGAAGTGATTTCAAGGGGGATATCTTCGGTCATGGACGTTCCTCTGTTACGGCAAATTAAGTTCAGTATTAGATTACTGTAACCTTTCCACGGCATTTCGAGAAACAAAGCACCCGATACGCAAAGCAAAAGGTCTGCGAATCTTGAATTACGAACATCTGTGCGCGTCGAGTGCGCTAAACTCATCGACAGTATGATTCGATGCAATAGGAGGCAAGGAGCTTCCATGTCTGATTCTTCTATCGTTATTCGCGGCGCTCGTGAGCACAACCTCCGTGATATCGATGTTTCCATTCCGCGTGACCAACTCGTGGTCATTACCGGTCTTTCTGGCTCGGGCAAGAGTTCGCTGGCATTTGACACTATCTATGCCGAGGGCCAGCGTCGATACGTCGAGAGCCTTTCGAGCTATGCGCGCCAGTTCTTGGGCCAGATGGACAAACCCGACTTGGATTCAATCGACGGCCTTTCGCCGGCGGTGTCGATTGACCAAAAGACGACGTCTAAAAACCCTCGCTCGACGGTTGGCACCGTAACCGAGATTTATGACTATCTGCGCCTGCTGTTCGCCCGTGTGGGCACCCCGCACTGCCCCGAATGCGGCCGCGTCATTGAGCGTCAGACGACCGACCAGGTTGCCGACAAGGTCTTGGCGGCGGGGGAGGGCCGCCGCGCGTTTGTGCTGGCACCGGTGGTGCGCGGGCGAAAAGGCGAGTACACCAAACTGTTTGAGGACCTTCGCGCCGAGGGCTTTAGCCGCGTGCGTGTCGACGGTGAAGTGCGCTCGCTCGACGATCCGATCGATCTGGACAAGAAGTTCAAGCACGATATCGAGGTCGTGGTCGATCGCATCGTGATCCGTGAGAACTCTCTGGGCCGTATCGCCGAGTCTGTAGAGCAGGCGACCGCGCTGGC
>CAJKEF010000172.1 GCA_905198825.1 uncultured Collinsella sp.
TTTCACCGCAACTTATGGGAGGGATAGAAAAAAGGCGGAGGCCCTGGGGAGGGACTCCGCCTTATATACAGGGGGCGATGTTATTCGCGGGCTGGGGGATTAGACCAGGCGGGCGTTGATCGTCTTGGCGATCTCGGCGGCGTCGGTGGAACCCTTGACGGTGGCACGGAAGTCCTCGTCCATGAGCGCCTCGGCGACCTTGGACAGGATCTTGAGGTGCGTAGTACCGGCCTGTGCACCCGGGATAAGCAGAGCGATAGCCACGTTGACGGGAGCGCCGTCCATGGTATCCCAACCGGTCACGCCGGACTCGTCCTTGACGACGATGACGGCAGCCTCGGTAATGGCGTCGGACTTGGCATGCGGGATGGCGAAGCCCTCCATCATGCCCGTGGTGCCCTCGGCCTCGCGGGCCAGGAAGGCGTTCATCACGGCGTCGGCGTCGCTTGCGATACCGGCCTTGACGGCCTGGTTGGAAACGAAGCTCAGAGCCTCGTCACGAGAAGCGAAGTCCTCGGCGACAAAGACATTCTCGACCTTCACGAAGTCGGCAGCCTCGGCCTTGGGGGCCTCGACGGCAGCGGCCTTGGGGGCCTCAACGGGCTTGGCTACAGGAGCGGCCTTCTGGTTCTTCTCGAAGTCGTACTTCTTGAAGGCCACGAACAGGATGCCACCGACCACAGCGCCGATGAGGATCGCGAGGACCCAAAGCGGACCGTTCTCGACAACGGGCAGGACCAGGAAGCCACCGTGAGGCGCCGGATCGTGAACGTTGAACATAATGGTCAGGATCGAAGCGATAGAGGAACCGAGCATCATGATGGGCATGACGGGCCAGATGTTCTTGGTCATGAACGGAATGGCGCCCTCGGTGATGTGGGTGCAACCAAGGATGAGGTTGACGACACCGGCGTCGTGATCCTCCTGGCTGAAGTACTTCTTGCCGACAACGACGGCAAAGGTGGTGATCAGCGGCGGAACGATGCAGGCGGCGGAGACGGCAGCCATGAAGTTGGTGCCGAAGTTGTAGGTATCGGTGCCAACACCGGCGGCCAGAGCCTCGGTGAGCATAGCGGTACCGGTGACGTAAGCAGCCTTGTTGACCGGGCCGCCCATGTCAAAGGCGCACATGCAGCCAATGGCAAGACCCAGGACAACGGCGCCAGAGGCGGACAGGCCCTTGAGGAAGTCCATCATGGCGGTGTTGATGGCAGCCATGGGGCCAGAAATGCCGAGCATGACCAGACCGACGATGGCGGTCGAGAACAGCGGGTACAGGAAGATAGCCTTGAGGCCGTCCAGATTCTTGGGCAGACCGGCAAAGACCTTCTCGAGCAGCAGGATGACATAACCGGCGAGGAAGCCGCCGACGATGCCGCCCAGGAAGCCGAAGCCCACGCCGGCGCCACCGGCATCGATCATGCCGGTCTCGGCGTTAACAGGCAGGCCCTGGATGGCGATCATACCGGCAACAAAGCCGGGGACGAGCGCCGGGCGCTTGCCGATGGATTCGGCGATGTAGGCGGAAAGCACCGGAACCATGAGGTTCATGGCGATGCCGCCGATGATCTTGAGCATCGCAGCAAAGCTGTTGTAGTCAGACGCCGTCGAATCGAAGGACGTAATGCCCCACAGGAACGAGACAGCGGTCAGAACACCACCAGCAACAACGAAGACCAGCATGTGGCTGACGCCGTTCATGAGGTGCTTGTAGATGACGTGGCCGATGGACTCCTTCTCCTCGACCTCGTCCTCGACATCGGCAGCGACTGCAACCGTGCTGTCGCCCTTGGCGGCGAGCGCGCGGTCAATCAGCTTACCGGCGGCCTCAACGGACAGGGCCTTGGAAACACCAACGGAAACCATGGGCTTACCGGCGAAACGCTCAGCCTGGACATCCTTGTCGGCTGCGACGACGACGGCCTTGGCACCAGCGATCTCACTCTTGGTGAGCTCGTTCTCGACACCGACCTGGCCATGAGTCTCGACCTTAATGGTCAGACCGCGCTCGGCAGCTGCCTTCTCCAGCGCCTCCTTCGCCATGAAGGTGTGCGCAATGCCAGTCGGGCAACCGGTCGCGGCGATGATGTCAAACTTAGCCATGTGTCCCTCCTTCTTGAGTACAGCGCCCGCGGGCGCTCCCCTACACGCGCTTCGATGCGCGTTTTTCCACAACTGAAAGATACCAACCTACCGTCCGCGTGAGAAGAGGCAAGGTGCAATTCTCCGGTGAAAGGTTCTTTCATAACCGTAAACGGTAGGTGAAAGTTTACCATCAACACTTGAAACGGCAAGGTGTATCTTGTAATTGGAAATGCCCGTATACTATGGCATTGCAAATCAAATTGGATTTTCATGCCAACCAGGAGCCATCCATGACCGATAGTAGCAAGAGCGCACTTTCCCTCATTAGCACCCATCAGGGATACAGCGAGTCCGAGCAGCGCATTGTCGACTATATATTGGAGCACCAGTCCGAGGCGCCGCGCCTCACGGCCGCTCAGCTCTCGCGCGCCGCCGCCACGTCCGAGGCGACCGTTTCGCGCTTCTGCCGCAAGCTTGGCTTTGGTAGCTTCCGCAGCTTTCAGTTTTCGTTGGCGAGGGATTTGGAAAGCCAGCGTAACGAGGGCCTGACTGACGAGGTCTCGCTGGACAATATGGAGCAGAGCCTCAAGAACATCCTGGCTGCCAAGGTGAGCGAGCTTAATGCGACCATCGACGGGATCGACCACGATACGCTGGCGGCTGTTGTGCATGCCCTTAAGCATGCAGGGGTTATTGAGTTTGCGGCTGTGGGCAATACGAACGCGGTCGCGCTCGATGCGACGTTTAAGTTTTCGCAGCTGGGCCTGCGCTGCATGGCGAGCACCATTAGCGAGACATCAATCGGCTTTGCGCTCACGTTACGCCCGGGTGACGTCATCGTGCTTATCTCAAACTCCGGCAAATCGCGCCGACTGAATCGCATGGCAAAAGCGGCTCGCAACTGCGGCGCAACCGTAGTCGTCATCAGCAGTGACAGCAAATCCCCACTCGCGCGCCTGGCAGACTACACTTTTAATACCGTCAACCACGAAGCGCTGCTGACGACAGGCGACTTTGCGTTCTCCAAGATCAGTGCCACGATGATCATCGAAGTCATCTACAACTTCCTGCTGCCCGAGATTGAAGACGCGCGTGAGCATATCAGCTACTACGAGGAGCTCATCCAGCCGGATAAGGTCGTTGAGTAAAACGCGTAGTGGGACAAAAATTTCAGTCTATTTTGTCCCACCAACCCCGCTGATACGACCTAACCTCGAGCTTCTTCGAGCATCTGCTTTGCGTGGGCCAAGCTTGCCTCGGACTGATCGCCGCTCAACATGCGGGCGATCTCGGCGGTACGCGCTTCGCCGGTTACCTCGTCCAAATGCGTCTGGGGAACATCGCCCGGTTCCTTACTGACAACATAATGCTTGTCGGCCATGACGGCGACCTGCGCCAAGTGGGTTACGACAATCACCTGATGCGTAGCGGCGAGATCTGCCAGCACGCCCGCGAGCGCACGCGCCGTGGAGCCACCGACACCAGCATCGACCTCGTCAAACACCAGCGTATCGACACCGTCCGCGTTACCGAGGACAACCTTGCTTGCCAGCATGACGCGGCTGAGCTCGCCGCCCGACGCAATGCGGCGCAGGGGGCGTGGCGTCAAGCCGGCACCGCTGCGGTATAGCAGCTCGTAACTCGAAGGACCAACCGGCGTCCACTCAGCACGGGGAAGATCGCGCGACTCCCAGACGAGCTCGGCACTACCCATCTCCAGGCGAGCCATCTGGCGGCCAACCTCGTGACAGAAGCGCGGGGCCGCGGTCTTGCGGGCGCGCTTAAGTGCCTTGGCAGCGGCAAACAACTCGTGCTCGGCGCTCCCGAGTGCCTCACGCGCCTTTTTGATCTGCTCATCGCCATCATCGACCAGAGACAGCAGTTCTTGCGAGCGATCGCGCATGGCAAAAACATCGTCCATGGTGGGACCCCACTGACGCAACAGGCCCTTGAGGTCGGAATACCGCTCGCGCA
>CAJKEF010000173.1 GCA_905198825.1 uncultured Collinsella sp.
CCCGCCATGGCAACGATGCCCGCGGGGTCGAGCGCACGCAAGCTATCGGCGATGAGCCACAGGGGGCGACCCGTGCAGATAAACGCCTTGTGTCCCGCGTCGCGCAGACGATGAAACGCCTCGACGACCGCCTGCGAGGGGCGAACCGCCGAAAAGTCCTTGTCGGTCATGTTGTCGGGATCGAACGACGTCAGCGTGCCGTCCACGTCAAAAAAGAGCACAGCGGGTTCGGGACACGCATCAATCATATGGGTTCCTTTCGAGGATAAGGGCAAACGAAGCATCCATCATATAATGGAGCGACGCAACCAGAGAGGTCACCCATGGAATTTTACGCAAGCTGCCCCGAAGGCTTTGAGTCCGCACTCGCCGATGAGCTTAAACGCCTCGGGCTTTCGCATGTTCGCCGGCTGAAGGGCCGCGCCACGTTTGAGGGCGAGCTCGAAGAAGGCTACCGCGCCTGTCTGTGGTCGCGCCTAGCGAGCCGCGTGTTTGCGGTGCTCGGGCGCTTTGAGGCGCAGGATGCCGATGAGCTGTACGATAGCGTTTACGACATCGCCTGGGAGAACATCGTCCGCCCCGGCGCCACCATTGCCATCACCGCCCGCGGCGTGACCGAGCAGCTGCGCAACACGCGCTTCTCGGCCCTGCGCGCCAAGGACGCGCTGTGCGACCGTCTGGCCGAGACCACGGGCCGTCGCGCCGATGTCGACGCTGCCGATCCCGACGTTCACCTGTTGCTTTCGCTGCGCCAGCGCCGCGCGAGCATCAGCCTGGACCTTTCGGGCGACCCGCTGTTCAAGCGCCTGCCGCCCGCGGCGACCCGTGCCGGCGAGGGTGCGCACGTGTTGCGCCCCGACTACGCCGCCCTGGTGCTGGCGCAGGTCGGCTGGACCGCACTGTGCGAGCGCGAGTTGACGGCCGACGATTACGAGAATGAAGCCCTTCCCACGCTAATCGATGCCTCGTGCGCCGGCGGCGGCCTGTTGCTGGAAGCCGTGAACATTCTGACCGACCGCGCCCCGGGCGCCGCACGCGAGCGCTGGGGCTTTGAGGGCTGGCAGCTACACGACGCCGCTCTGTGGGAGCAGCTGCTTGCCGAGGCGCGCGAGCGCGAGGCGGCAGCGCGCGAGCGCCAGGCGCGCATCGTGGCCATGGACATTGACCCCACCGCCCGCAAGACCGCTGAGCGCATGGTCAAGTGCGCCGGCTACAAGCGCTTTGTCGATTTTTGCGCCGCTAAGTCCGCCACCGTGCTGGACCACGCGGGCACTGTCGCCGGTGCCGCCCTCGTCGCGGATACGACCGAGACACCGCTTTCACTCATGCACGATGCCATGACGCTCATCGGCGAGCTGCGCCGCGCCCCCGAGCTCGCTTCGGCGCCGGTCGCCGCGCTCACCCGCGACGGATTGCTGGCCCGCGCGCTCCACGCCGAGCCCAAGCGCTCGATCGCCGTCATGCCCAACAACGAGGAGGCGGCTATTGAGGTTTGGCCCTCGCTCGACCACGCCGCCGCGGCATTTGAAGCTGCGACCAGCGCAGATGCCGAGGAGCAGACCGCAGACGCTCAAGACGAAGCCGCCAACACCCCCATGCCCGAACCTGCCGCCACACTCGACCTGGGCGACGGCAAGCCGCTGCCCGTGCTCATCCCCGAGTCCGAGCAGTTCGCCAACCGCCTGCGCAAGAACGCACGCCTGCGTCGCAAGTGGGCAAAGCGCGAGGGCGTGAGCTGCTACCGCGTCTACGATGCCGACCTGCCCGATTACTCCGCCGCCATCGATCTGTACGAGGGCTGCCCGCAGACGCCGGGCCGCTGGCTCGTCATCGCCGAATACGCCGCGCCCAAGACCATCGACCCCGCGCTTGCCCAGGCCCGCATGCTCGACATCTTGGCCATCGCGCCGCGCATCCTGGATGTTCCGGCCGAACACGTGCACGCCAAGGCCCGCATGCGTTCGCGCGGCGGCTCGCAGTACGGCAAACAGGGTGCCGGCAAGGGCGGCTCGGGCGAGCGCGCCAACATCGCACGCCGTCGCCTCCCGCTCATCGAAGAGGGCGGCCTTACCTTTGCCGTCAACTTTGACGACTATTTGGATGTGGGCATCTTCCTGGATCATCGCGTCACGCGCAACCTGGTGCGCGAGCACGCCAAGCAGGCGCGCCGCTTCCTCAACCTGTTTGCCTACACCGGCACCGCCACGTGCTATGCGGCAGACGGCGGCGTCGAGGAAACTGTGACGGTCGACCTTTCCAACACCTACCTGGACTGGGCCGAGCGCAACATGCGCCAGAACGGCTTTGTGGGTCCGCAGCATCACTTTGTGCGCGACGACGTGCTCGCTTGGATTCGCGACCAGCGCCAGACGCGCAACCGCTGGGACCTGATCTTTGTCGACCCGCCCACGTTTTCGAACTCGTCCAAGATGGGCCGCCGCACCTGGGATGTCCAGCGCGACCATGTTGAGCTTTTGGCCGGCGTATCTCGCCTGCTCGCACAGGGCGGACATGCCATCTTTAGCTGCAACCTGCGCGGCTTCCGCCCCGAGACGCGCAAGCTCGCACGCGCGGGCGTGGTGCTGGAGGACATTACGGCGCAGACCATCCCCGAGGACTTCGCGCGCAACCAGAAGGTGCACCATTGCTATATCGTGCGCCGCCTGCCCATCGAGGACGCCATGGCAGAAGTCGGCTTTAGTGCCGAGGAGATTGCCGAGCGCGTCGAGGAGCTGCGCAACCCCGAGGCCCGCAAGCCTCGCGCAACGGCGCCCGCGCACGCGCAGGCCGGCAACGGCAAGTCCAACTTTGCCGGCAAACCCTCTCCTGCCGGCAAGCCCAAAAAGAAGAAGTTCTACGCCAGCAAGCCCAAGGGCAAATAGACAAAGTTGCGGTGGAATAGTTCCTAAAAAGCCTGGTAAAGGCCCAAACAGGAACTATTTCACCGCAACTCATATTGAGATGGTGGTTGGCGATCTAGCCTTGGGTGACCAGTCGGTAACCGATACCCACGTGCGTTTGGATATAGCGCGGATGCGCGGGGTCGGACTCGATTTTCTTACGCAACGTGCCCATAAAGACACGCAGGCTCGCCAGGTCGCTCTTAGTTGCCGTACCCCAAATCTCGTGCAAAATAAACTGGTGCGTCAGCACCTTGTCGGCGTTGTGCGCCAGCAGGCACAAGAGCTTGTACTCGATCGGCGTCAGATGCAGTTCCTCGCCATCCATCGTGGCGATGCCGGCATCAAAATCGATATGCAGCTCACCGGTATCGAACGAGCCCTCGGAGACAACGCCGCCCGTCTGCGCATACGAAAGGCGCCTGAGCGTCGTGCGAATGCGCGCGAGCAGTTCTTCGACCGAAAACGGCTTGGTCAGATAGTCGTCGGCACCGGCATCAAGCGCGCGGATTTTGTCCGCATCCTCGCTGCGCGCCGAGACCACAATAATCGGCATGCCCGACCATGTGCGCACTGACTCCACCACCTTGACGCCGTCCATATCGGGCAGGCCCAGATCGAGCAGCACAATGCTCGGCGCCTGCGATGAGGCGGCGGCGATGGCGGCATGGGCGGTCTCCACAGCCATATGGCGCAAGCCGTGCGCCTCGAGTGCGGCAACGATTAAGTTGCGAACGGCGGGGTCGTCCTCAACGACCAAGATGAGCGGTTTTACGGCAGAGTTCGGCACAGCGCTACTCCTTATCAAACGAAACGTCGGCGGCGGGAAGTTCAATCGTAAAGACCGAACCGTGCGGGTCCGCCGCGGCAACCTCTATGCTACCGCCATGTGCCAACGCAATGGAACGGCAGAGCGAAAGACCCAGGCCAACGCTGCGGTGGCTGTCGGCCAGACCATGGTTGGCGGTATAGAACGACTCGAAGATCCGCTCGCGATCCTCGGGTGCGATGCCCGGGCCGTCATCGGCCACCGAGCACGCCACGCGTCCATCGTCGACGCTAATCGAAATCATGATATGCGAGCCCGCGGGCGTATAGGTGATGGCGTTGTTCACCAGATTGACCACCAGCTGCACCATCA
>CAJKEF010000174.1 GCA_905198825.1 uncultured Collinsella sp.
CGCCCACGCCCACCTGCGCCAGGATCTTGGCGCAGTCGTGGCACGGGAACAGCGTGACGTAGACTGTGGAACCCTCAAGGTCTTTGAGCGAGCCGCGGTAGTTGAGCACGGCGTTGGCCTCGGCATGGACTACGTAGTTATGCTTATCCTGCAACGGGTCATCGCTCGTGCCCCACGGGAAAAAGTCGTCGTTGAGCGCCGAGGGCGTACCGTTGTAGCCCACCGAAAGGATGCGGTGGTTGGTGCTGGCGATGCACGCGCCCACCTGCGTATTGGGGTCCTTGCTGCGGCGCTGCGCGGCGATGGCCACGCTCATAAAGAACTCGTCCCAGCTAATAACGTCGCGGCGCTTGCCCGACGTGGTTTGATGAAGATCGTCCGACATGGCAGACACCTCCGAAATCGCAATAGTTTGACCCATTGTAGCAGGTGAAAGGTGGAGGCGTTTGTCCCACCGGCGCCCTCACTTTTACACGCGGCGGGGCTTTTGGTTGATGTGGTAGAGCTCGGCGAGGCCCCGCAGCGTCAGCGCATCGTCGACCGTCAGGCTATGGCCGACCAGCGCCGCAAGCGCCTCGGCATCGTCGCCGGTAATGACGATGGGCACGCCATCCTCCCCCGCCGCCTTGGTCGCGCGCATCTCGGCAAGCACCATGTCGAGCATGCCGTCGATGCGGGCCACCTCGCCCAAGACCACGCCCGAGCGCATGGCCTCGCGCGTGTTGCGGCCGATCACATGCGTTGGCGCCGAAGGCTCGACCTGAGGCAGGCGCGCCGCAGCCGCCGAAAGCGAGCGGGCGCCAAGTGCCAAGCCCGGCGCGATGACGCCGCCGACAAAGGTTCCGCGCGCATCGATGACCTCGATATTGGTCGTAGTGCCCAGGTCGATTACGATGCAGGGAGAGCCGTAGACGGCACGGGCCGCCACGGCGTCGGCGATGCGGTCGGGGCCGATCTCGGCCGGGTCGTCGTAGTGCACGGGCATGCCGGTCTTGAGGCCCGGCCCCACGGTGAGCACGCGCCCCGTGCAGGTACGGGAAAGAGCAGCCTTCCACGGACGCTCGAGCGCCGGCACCACGCAGCTCAGCACGGCCGCCGTGGGCACGAGCGCGCCGGGCATGCCCGCATCGGCCGCCAGAGCGCCCATGACTTGAGCGAGACGCATACGCGCCTCGTCTGCCGTAATGCTCGACGGCGTCGTGATCTCGCACGTCGCAAGCGGGCATTCCTGCGCCGCGGCCGAATCCTCGGCAAACAGGCCAAAGCGAATGAACGTATTGCCCACGTCGACCGTCAATATATATGCGCACCCATTAAGCATCGTCGGCGCTCCTTTCGTCTGCCCAGCAGTATATCGCCTACCTAAACCAGTCATCCCAAAATGACTAGCTTGCGGCTATACTGGTGCGCGGTCGTTTGCGAGCTCACGCGGCGGCCCTTGGTAACCCGACTTCCCGCGCCGTATCCGTAGCGGCGCTCCCGGGGGAGCGGATATACGCAAAGGAGTTTTATATGAGCAATCCCTCGAACCGCACCTCGATGCGCGGTCAACTCACGCTGCGCGGCGTCGTCATCGGCGTCCTTGGCTGCGTGATCATCACGGCAAGCTCGGCCTACACCGCCCTCAAGATGGGCGCACTCCCCTGGCCGATCGTCTTCGCTGCCGTCATCTCGCTGTTCTTCCTTAAGCTCATGGGCAACGCCAGCCTCAACGAGGCAAACGTCACCCACACCATCATGTCTGCGGGCGCCATGGTCGCCGGCGGCCTGGCGTTTACCATCCCGGGCGCCTGGATGCTGGGCTATGCCGACCAGATCAGCTGGCTCGACATGTTTATCGTGGCACTCGCCGGCACCATCCTGGGCCTGCTGGCCACCGCGCTCATCCACCGTCACTTTATCGTGGACGCCGCGCTGGAGTTCCCCACCGGCAACGCTGCAGCTCAGACCCTGCGCGCCACCGAGGCCGGCGGCAAGACCGGCAAGCAGCTCTTTGGCTCCATGGCCATCGCAGGCATCTACAGCGTGCTGCGCGACGCCCTGGGCGTGGTACCCAGCATGCTATGCACGCTCAACATTCCCGGCGTGACCTTTGGCATCTACAACTCGCCCATGCTGCTCTCCGTCGGCTTCCTCGTGGGCTTCGCCCCGGTCGCCTTCTGGTTTGCCGGCGCCCTGCTGGGCAACTTTGGCATCATCGTGGGCGGCACCGCTGCCGGTCTGTTCGACGTTGTGACTGCGCAGGGCATCGTCAAGTCCCTGGGCATGGGCCTCATGATGGGCTTTGGCGTCGCCGTCGTCCTCAAGGACATCCTGCCGCAGGTCGCCGGTATCGTCCGCGGTCTTGCCGCCGACAGCTCCACCGACACCGACGAGCAGTCGCTTATCTCGGGCTCCCTTAAGCTCGACGCCGGCATCATAGGCCTGGGCGCTGCCGCCATCGCCGTAATCGTCGCCATCGCGCTCGACCTTGGCCCCGTTCCGGCCGTCATCGTCACGTTGTTCACCTTTGTCACCACCATCATGAGCGCGCAGAGCTGCGGCCAGACGGGTATCGACCCCATGGAGATCTTTGGCCTCATCGTCATGCTCATCGTGGCAGCCTTCGCGCAGCTCGCACAAGTCAAGCTGTTCTTTATCGCCGGCATCGTGGCCGTGGCGTGCGGCCTTGCGGGCGACGTCATGAACGACTTTAAGGCCGGCGCCGTGCTGGGCACCAACCCGCGCGCACAGTGGGTCGGCCAGGCCATTGGCGGCATCGTGGGCGCCCTGGTCGCCGCAGCCGTCATGGTCGCGCTCGTCACCGCCTATGGCCCGGACGCCTTTGGTCCCGACAAGAGCTTTGTTGCCGCGCAGGCAAGCGTCGTCGCCACCATGGTCTCGGGCATCCCGAGCATGCCGTGGTTCGTTGGCGGCTTTATCGCCGGCATCGTCATGTACTGGCTCGGCATTCCGGCCATGATGATCGGCCTGGGTGTGTACCTGCCGTTCTACATGTCGCTCACGGCATTCCTGGGCTCCTGCGTCAAACTCGCCTACGACAAGTGGTCCGCCCACCGCGACGCCACCGCTGGTCTTTCCGACGAGGAGAGGGCTGCCAAGGACGCCGCCTTCCAGGAACAGGGTCTGGTCGTTGCCAGCGGCCTGCTCGGCGGCGAGTCCATCGTCGGCGTTATCTTGGCGTTTGTCTCTGTTGGCTTGAGCCTGCTGGGCTAAACCAAATAACAACGCACCCGTGTAGAGCGCGGGGTCGGAGACCATCCGGCCCCGCGCTTTTTTGTATCTGCCGAAACCCTCGGCTTCAACCTCATTTGACGCGCCCCTTTTACCTACTCGTCTAAGTTTCACGTCAAGATGACCACTCCGCCTGCCGCGGTGTAGAGTAGAGGCAGCGGGCGCGATGCATAGCCCGCGGCGGAGCGAGGTGAACATGAAACTCGATAACCAGCAGCTCAAGCGACTGCGCGAGCGCCATCACCGGCGCCACGGCATCCGCCCTACCTATAGCGAGGTCATGGAGAACGCCGGCCGCTTCCTGAGGCGCGCATTCAACATTCGCGAGGGTCGCGCCCCCTATCACGTGATTCGTAAGCGTTTTGTAAACGGGGCGCGCCTGACCGGCTCGCACCTATGCATCCTCATTATCGCCATGCTGATCGCGAGTATCGGCCTCGATATCGATTCGGACATCGCCATTGTGGGCGCCATGCTCATCTGTCCGCTCATGGGCTCGGTCCTTGCCATGGCATACGGCATCGCCACGCTCGACCGCGAGATTACCCTTGAGGCCGTCGCGAGCTTGGCTCTGCAGATGGCCTTTTGCCTGGTCACGTCCACGTTGTACTTTAAGCTCTCGCCCCTTGGCACCACCACGGCCGCCATCATCGATAACTCGACACCCACCGTATGGGACCTTGCCGTCGCGCTCGCGGGCGGCTTTGCGGGCGGGCTGGGTAACTCGCGCGACCAGGAGCCTT
>CAJKEF010000175.1 GCA_905198825.1 uncultured Collinsella sp.
CCGCCGTTGCCGGTGTCGGTCGAGCTGTCATCCTGCTGCTGGTTCTGCAGCTCCTCGTCGGAGCCCAGTTCAACCGTGACCTTTTTCTCTTCCTTGCCGCGCATGAGCGTGATCTCGACCTTCTCGCCCACCTCGTGGCTGCGCAGCGCGATGATCAGACCATCGGCGCTCGTAATCTCGTCGTCGCCCAGCTTGGTAATGACATCGCCCTCTTGGATGCCAGCCTTGGCGGCAGGACCGTCCTCGACGACACTTGCCACATACGCGCCGCTATCGGTGCTCAGCTTGTTAGTGCGGGCGTTAAGCGCATTGACGCTCGAAAGCGTAGCGCCCATGTACGGATGCACCGGCGTCTTGCCGTCGATGATCTGGTCGGCAATGTTCTTGGCGTAGTTAACCGGAATGGCAAAACCCACGCCCGAGCTGGAGCCCGAATAGCTCTCGATAAGCGAGTTGATACCCACAAGCTCACCATTGTCGTTAACGAGCGCGCCGCCGGAGTTGCCCGGGTTGATGGCAGCATCGGTCTGAATCATGTTTGCATAGATGGTGTTGCCGCTGGTAGAGCTCATGGCCGTGGAGCGGTACAGCGCCGACACGATGCCCGTGGAGACAGACTGCTCGTTGCCGAACGGCGAGCCAATCGCCATGACCCACTCGCCAACGTTGAGCTTAGAGGAGTCGCCAATCTCGATCGGCGTGAGCTTGGAGGCGTCGGCGTCCTTGAGCTTGATGACGGCCAGGTCGCTCGAAGCGTCGTTGCCCACGAACTCGGCCTCGTAGGTGGTGCCGTCATCCATGGTCACCACGTACTGATCATAGCCATCAACCACGTGGTTGTTGGTGAGGATGTGGCCCTCGGTATCGAGCACAACGCCCGAACCGACGCTGCCCGAACCATCCGACTCGTCGGCAGACTGCGAAAGCGAGCCATTCTGGCTACCGCTCGAAGTAGCGGTGATGGAAACAACGGAGGGCAGGGCCTTGGCAGAGACGGCCTCGGCCAGCGTGGTGTCCTCGGAGTCGATGGTGATCTTTTGCGTCGACGAACCCGAAGCACCCGCCGTCACGGCGTTCCTGCCGCCGCCGATATCGAGCGTGCCACTCATAATGAGCGCGATGACCAGCAGGGCGCCGCAGGCACAGCCGGCGAGCGCCGTAATAAAGATCGGCAGCTTTTTGGTCTTGGTCTTGACCACTGTGTGCTTGTTTACAACCTGCTGGCTGCCCAGCGGCTTGCCGGTCTGTGTGTCGTAGGCCTGCACGTAGGGAATGTTGCTGTCGGCAGGCGTCGATTCCACCTGCACGCGCGGCTGCTGCTGGGTCTCGCCGGCGTTGCCCGCATCCTGAGGACGCTGGGAATCGTTCTCGCTCATGGCTGCGATCCTTTCGTCAAATAACCAAAGGCCCGCCAAACACGTGGCGGGCCATCATTGTTCACGTTGAGTTGTACCCCAATATGTGGGCGCAAGTGTATGAGAACGCAATCTTTTAGGAAGGCTTAAGTTCTGCCGCAGACCCGAAAGGAACCCGCGCCTGCGTCAAAACCACCACAAAGGTGCCTGTCCCCTTTGTGGTGAAAAGCTAGTCCTTAAACAGATAGCCCACGCCGCGGACGGTGGTGATGTGTGCCGCGATCTGCGGGCCCACCTTGGAGCGGATGCGTCGGATGTGCACGTCGACGGTGCGCGTGCCGCCGCAGTACTCAAAGCCCCACACGCGGTGCAGCAACACCTCGCGGCTGTAGGCACGGTTGGGGTGCGTCGCCAAAAAGCTCAGCAGCGAGTACTCCATCAGCGTCAGGTCGATGGGCTCATCGTCGAGCGTCACCTGGTAGGTGGCAAGGTTGATCTCGAGGTTATCGATGTTGAGCACGTCGTCAGCAGTAACGGTCTCCTCCTCGCCCATCAGGCGCTGCGCGCGAGCCTTGAGCTCGTTGGGCGTCGCCGTGGGGCATACAAAGTCGGCATGCGCGTGATTCGGCAGGCGCAGGGTGCCGAGCGCCTCATCGTCGACGATCACCAGCATGGGGACGCCGCCACGATCGTCAAGCCACTTGGCAATCTGGTCGATGCGGTCGCTGCGGATACCATCGGAATCGAGGATCAGCAGGTCAAAGTCGTGCGCCGCGGTCGGCGAATCGGGAGTAGCCAGGCTCACCTCGACACCCAGGGTGGTCGTCAAGCTGCGGGCAAACTCGTGGAAGCGCGTCGTGCGCGCCATGAACAGGGCACTCTTTTCGGACATATCGGCCTCCAAAGAAATGAGCTCAATCGTACTGGAACAAGCCAGCGCGATTAGGAGTTCGCCAGGTAGTGCTTGATCTCCCACTCGGTGATCGTAGACTCAAACTTATGCCACTCGTCGCGCTTCTTTTTGAGGAAGAAGCTGTGGATGTGCTCGCCGAGGGCATCCTTCATAAACTGCGAGTCCTCAAACACGTCGAGCGCCTCTTTGAGCGAACGCGGCAGCGGCGTGTAGCCGGCCTCGACCATCTGACGGTCGGTAAGCTTGAGCGTCTCGGCCGTTGCCTCGGGCGGGAGCTCCAGTTTGCGCTCGATGCCGTCCAGACCAGCCGCCAGCGTGACGGCGTTGACCAGGTACGGATTAGCCATGGGATCGGGACTGCGCAGCTCGATGCGCGTGGACAGCTGCTTGCCAGGCTTGTAGACCGGGATGCGGACCATGCTCGCGCGGTTGCGCAGGCCCCACGTGGCGTACTGCGGCACGGAGTCGCCGCCCGTGGTGATGCGCTTGTACGAGTTGACCGTGGGGTTGGTGATGGCGCTAATCTCGCGCGCGTGTGCCAGAATGCCGGCCATGTAGTGCTTGGCGATATCGGAGAGGTGGTACTTCTCGTCGTCCTCGCCCCAAAAGACGTTGTTGCCATCGTGGTCGAACAGCGACTGATGCAAAAACATGGCGCTGCCGTCCTCGCCCGCCAACGGCTTGGGCATAAAGGAGGCATGGCAACCGCTCTCGTAGGCCTGCTGCTTAATGATGAGCTTGGCCGTGGTGATGGCGTCGGACATGCTCAGGGCCTCGGCGTGGCGCAGGCTCATGCCGTGCTGCGAGCGGCCGGCGGCGTGGAAGGTGTACTCCACGGGCACGGACATCTTCTCGAGCGTGAGGACCGTGTTGCGGCGCAGGTCGCGAGCGGCGTCGCTCACCGAAAGATCGAAGTAGCCCACGTTGTCGAGCGGCTCGGGGGTGTGCTCGTCGGGGAAGTAGTAGTACTCCAGCTCGGCGCCCACGTTGAGCAGATAGCCGGCCTTCTCGGCCTTGTAGAACATGCGGCGCAACGCATCGCGCGGGTCGCCGGCAAACGGCTTGCGATCGGGAGTGCACACGTCGCAGAACACGCGGGCAACGCCGTTATGGCTCGGACGCCACGGCAGGATCTGGAAGGTCGAAGCATCGGGGAATGCGAGCATGTCGGCTTCCTCGGGCGTGGCAAAGCCCTCGATGGCGGAGCCGTCAAAGCCAATACCCTCCTCAAAAGCGACCTCGAGGTCCTCGGGGCTAATGGCAAAGTTCTTGAGGCGGCCGAGAATGTCGACAAACCACAGACGCACAAAGCGGATGTCACGCTGCTCTACGGAGCGGAGTACGTAATCGATGTTCTGCTGGTTCATGTCGCTCCCCTTTCTTTCGGGCGGGTTTCGACTGGTCTATATCGCAGATACTATCGCAGAAAAATGTTTCCGCAGGGTTAAAGCGTATCAAGCGCTCAAAAAACGTGTGTGAACAGGCCGTTGCGAACGAGCGGCTAGCGCGAGGTCGAAGCGCGGTGTTCGATGTGGCCGGGGATCTCGATGCGCTTGGGGGCGAGCTTTGCGGCATCGCCCACCGTAGTGGTAACGACGTCGATACGCTCGGACAGACGCTCGACTACGCGCTCGGCAATGGTGAGGGTGTCCTGCGCGGCCGTGGTCACGCCGCCAAAGAGCAC
>CAJKEF010000176.1 GCA_905198825.1 uncultured Collinsella sp.
AGAAGCAGAATGCCGAGCAGGTTGCCCACGTACTCGTTCGAGGCCTCGCGACCCTGCTCACGCCTCACGCCCATGTACACGGGCAAAAACGCCGTCACGAGCATGCCGCCCATCACGAGTTCGTAGAGCATATTGGGCAGGTTGTTGGCGACCTGATAGGAGGACGAGAGCAGCGACATGCCGATAGCGGCCGCCATTGCCCACGTGCGGATAAAACCGGTGACGCGAGACACGATAGTCAGGATGGTCATAAGCCCGGCGGAACGACCAACCGTGGAGTAGTCCGACGAACCCATGTCGTCAGTGTCATCTCGCGACGAAGAAGCTTCGGATGAGGGTGTCTGAGGCGCAGATTCTTTTGCAAAATGAGCTCCGCGCTTCAATTCTTCCTGCGGCATCGCTCAGTCCTCTCTCGTGATCGGGGCAACCGTCGCCCCGCAAAATGCAACTAAGTCATCGGGAGCAAGCTCAAGCTGATAGCCGCGCTTGCCACCCGAGATAAAAATGGTATCCCAAAGGACACACGTCTCATCAATGAGCGTCCGGTAGCGTTTTTTCATACCGACCGGGCTGCAGCCGCCGCGAACGTAGCCAGTCGCCGCAAGCAAATCCTTCACATGCATCATGGCCAAGGACTTCTCCCCCGCGGCACGCGCGGCGGACTTTAAATCGAGCTCGTCGGCAACAGGGATGCAGCACACGACATAGTCGTTGGACGGTGTCACACAGACCAAAGTCTTAAATCCTTGACCGGGCTCCTCGCCAAGCTGCTCGGAAATCGCGACGCCCAGCCCCGACGATTCGTCGCCATCGTCTTCGTACGTATGGAGAACATAGGAGATGCCGGCGCTTTCCAGCTCGCGCATCGCATTGGTTTTTGGCGTCTTAACAGCCTTTGCCATGGCACATCCTTTCCCTCGCAGAGCGACGCAAGGATTAAGTATAGGGCCAATTCCGCCGCATATGCCATCTCGACACACAGAAGCGCCACCGAATCAGAAGGAATCGGTGGCGCGTCGGTACTACAACGTCTCTTTACTGTGCGTCGAGCTGCGCCTGACGCTCACGGTCACGCTTGAGCAACGGCGCCAAGAACTTGCCCGTGTAGCTCTGCGAACATGCCGCGACTTGCTCCGGCGTGCCTGAGACCACGACGGTTCCGCCGCCATTGCCGCCCTCGGGGCCCATATCGATCAGGCGGTCGGCAACCTTGATGACATCAAGGTTGTGCTCGATCACCAGAACCGTGTTGCCCGCATCGACCAGGCGCTGCAACACGTCGAGCAGTTGACGAACATCCTCAAAATGGAGGCCGGTTGTGGGCTCGTCCAAAATGTAGAACGTCTTGCCTGTCTGGCGACGATGAAGCTCCTTGGCGAGCTTCACGCGCTGCGCCTCGCCGCCCGAAAGCGTCGTAGCGGGCTGGCCCAAGCTCACGTAGCCCAGACCCACGTCATATAGGGTCTGCAGTTTGCGCTTAATCTGCGGGATATTCCCAAAGAAAGCCAGTGCTTCGGTGACACTCATGTCGAGCACGTCCGAGATTGTCTTGCCGCGGTAGGTAACCTCGAGTGTCTCGCGGTTATAACGCTTGCCGCCACATACCTCACAGGGGACATAGATATCGGGAAGGAAGTGCATCTCGATCTTAATCTGGCCATCGCCCTTGCACGCCTCGCAGCGACCTCCGCTTACGTTAAAGGAGAAACGTCCCGGTGAGTAGCCGCGCGCCTTCGACTCCGGCGTGCTTGCAAATAGCGCACGCAGATCATCCCAAAGGCCAATATAGGTCGCAGGGTTCGAACGCGGCGTGCGACCGATCGGTGACTGGTCGATATCGATTACCTTATCGATGCACTCAATGCCCTCAATCTTCTTGTACGGCCCCACGGGACGCGTCGAACGATGGATGGCATTCGTAAGCGCGGGCGCAATCGTATCGGTGACCAGGGAGCTCTTGCCCGATCCCGAAACACCGGTAACGACTGTGAGCGTACCGAACTCAATCTTGGCGGTAACGTTTTTGAGGTTATTAGCGCGGGTGCCCGTGATCTTAAGACAGCCGCGGCCGGGCTTGCGGCGCTCATCGGGCACGCGGATCATCCGCTTGCCGGTCAAATAAGCACCCGTCATGGAATCGGGGCATGCCATGATATCGGCAGGCGTTCCCGCGGCGACCACGTGTCCGCCGTTAACGCCCGCACCGGGACCCATATCGATCACGTAGTCTGCAGCGCGAATTGTATCTTCGTCGTGCTCGACGACGATAACGGTATTGCCGATATCGCGCAAGCGCTCGAGCGTCTTGATCAGGCGTTCGTTATCGCGTTGGTGAAGGCCGATCGACGGCTCGTCCAGAATGTACAGAACGCCCATGAGGCCGGCGCCGATCTGCGTTGCCAGGCGAATACGCTGCGCCTCGCCACCAGAAAGCGTCGCCGAGGCACGATCGAGCGTCAGATAGTCGAGTCCAACATCGACCAGAAAACGCAAGCGCTCCAGGATTTCCTTGACGATGCGCCCGCCGATAAACTGCTGACGCTCGGTAAGCTCCAGGCCCTCAAAAAACTCGAGCGACTCGCGACAGGACAGGCAGCAGACATCGTAAATGGACTTGCCGCCCACGGTGACGGCAAGCATCTCGGGACGCAGGCGAGCACCGTGACAGCTCGAGCATGGCTCTTCGCGAATGTATTTCTCCAAGCGAGCCCTGGTGTTCTCGTTCGTCGTCTCGTTGTAGCGCTCGTACAGGATATTGCGCACACCCGAGAACTTAGTGTCCCACTGGCTGCGACGCCCATCGAGCTTTTGATAGTCGACCGAAATCTTCGTGTCGCCCATGCCATCCAAAAACGCACGACGCACCCGCGGGGGCAGGTCCTCCCATGGCGTATCGGCACTCACCTTAAAGTGTTTGCAGACCGCAGCAAAAATCTGCGGATAATAGTTGGAATTGCCGAACAGGCTGCCAAATACTCCGTCGGCAATCGACTTTGAGGGGTCTTCAATCAGCGCCTCGGCATCGACTGTCTTTTTAAAGCCCAGACCATCGCACTCGGGACACGCACCATAGGGCGCGTTGAACGAGAAATCGCGCGGCTGCAGGTCGTCGATGGAATGCCCGTGCTCCGGGCACGCCAGTGCCAGCGAATACTCCAGCAGCTCGCCCTCGGTTCCCTCGGGAGCGTCGCGGTCGGGCAGCATGTACACGTTCACGTTACCGTGCGCCAGTGCCGTCGCCTGCTCAACGGACTCGGCAATGCGACCCAGGGAGTTCTCTCGAATCACGATACGGTCGACCACGACCTCAATGTCGTGTTTGAACTTCTTGTCCAGGTCGATCGGGTCGTCAAGCGAGCGCACCTCGCCGTCGACGCGCACACGGCTAAAGCCCTCCGCACGCAGGTCCTCAAACAGCTTGGCATATTCGCCCTTGCGTCCACGAACCACCGGCGCCAACACAAACGCGCGACGGCCCTCCCCCGCCGCCAGCACCTTATCGGCGACCTGATCGGTCGTCTGACGCTCAATGACACGACCGCACTCAGGACAGTGTGGCGTTCCCACGCGAGCAAACAGCAGACGCAGATAGTCGTAAATCTCGGTTACGGTGCCCACCGTCGAGCGTGGGTTTTTGGACGTCGTTTTCTGATCGATCGACACAGCCGGCGACAGGCCGTCAATCGAGTCCAGATCGGGCTTGTCCATCTGGCCCAAAAACTGACGCGCATAGCTCGAAAGGCTCTCGACGTAGCGGCGCTGGCCCTCGGCATAGATGGTATCGAACGCCAGTGAGCTCTTGCCCGATCCGGAAAGACCGGTTATGACCACGAGCTGGTCACGCGGAATGGAAACATCGATATCGCGCAGGTTATGCTCGCGCGCGCCGCGAATAACGATAGAAGAATCAGACATGGAA
>CAJKEF010000177.1 GCA_905198825.1 uncultured Collinsella sp.
CATGGTCTATGCCAAGATGCTCGGCGAGCGTATCGCCGACGGTCGCACCCGCGTCTATCTGGTCAACACTGGCTGGATCGGTGGCGGTTATGGCGTGGGCCATCGCATCGAGCTTGCCTACACGCGCTCGCTGGTCGCGCGCGCCCTCGACGGCACCATCGAGGACAGCGAGTTCGTGCACGACGACATCTTTAACGTCGACATTCCCACCACGTGCCATGGCGTGCCCGACGGCATCCTGGTGCCGCGCCAGTACTGGCAGAGCACCGCGCGCTACGACGAGGCCGCGCACAACCTGGCCGTGATGTTCGAGGAGAACTTCGAGAAGAAGTACTCGCACCTGCCCGAGTCCGTCAAAGCCGCCGGCCCGCACGCTCAGGTGCACGCCGACGCCCGTCATCGCGGACGCGGCCTGCTGGGGCTCCGCCACTAGCGTCGCCTCAGACCCAAAACCACCATAAAGGGGACAGGCACCTTTGTGGTGGTTTTGCTCGCGCGGATGACTCGGGTTACAATACGCCTGACATATCGCCCCCTTCTCCGGATGGGGGCAGCGTAAGCGCTCTTGTGGCGGCACCGTAGGACTTTGAAGGTGGCCGTCGTAAGGGCGCTTTTTGTTTGGGTGCCCTCGCTCGGGCGCGAATCGTGAAGGGAGCATGTATGAAGAGCTTTATTGCCGAGGATTCATTTTGGGAGCTGTTTCCTCAGGCGGCGGTCGGTGTTGTGGTCGTGGAGGGTATGAAGCCCGCGGCCCAGATACCTCAAGAGGATGTGGACGCGATAGCGGCGCTGCTCGACCGTGCCAATATCGATGCGGAGCGTCATCTGACCAGCGACACTATCAGCGAGAACGCACCGGTCAAGGCATGGCGCGAGGCCTATCGTCTGTTCAAGACAAAGAAAGGCGCGCGCTGCTCGATCGAGAACTTGCTCAAGCGCGTGCTTAAGGGTAAGCCGGTGGGCCACATTACGCCTGCGGTGGATATTTACAACACGGTGTCGCTGACCTACGCGCTGCCCGTGGGAGGCGAGGATCTGCATGCGATCGAGGGAGACCTTCGCTTGAAGGTGACCGACGGTGGCGATGCGTTCTTGCCTCTTGGCGAGGAAGCGGATGACCCGACGCTGCCCGGCGAGCTCGCCTACATCGATGATGCGGGCGCCGTGTGCCGCTGCTGGAACTGGCGCGACGGCGTTCGAACGGCCCTGTCCGACGATTCGGCCGACGCGTTCCTGGCGATTGAGTGCGTGGAGCCCGAGCGGATGGGGGATTGCCAGGCTGCCGTTGATCGTCTCGCCGAGTTGCTCGAGCGTTATCTGGGCGCTACGGTTGTCGTTAAGACGCTTGTGACCCGCGACAATCCCCGCGTGGAGCTGTAGCAACTTCTGCAAATCATACTCGCCGGTCAAAACCACCACAAAGGTGCCTGTCCCCTTTGTGGTGGTTTTTATGTTGATGAGTTAACAAATAGGGCGCGCAGTGCTGGCGGCCGCTGGGTACGGTTAAGATGTTTACCCGTTAGCATTATGCAAGCGAAAGGCGGTCGTCTCCCATGCAGCAGAGCGACGAGACACGTTTCGAGGACTTTGTCGGACTGATCAGCGGACTCTACAAGGAGATCCAGCGCATTAAGACATCTGAGGGCGCAAGGCTGGGCCTTAAGGGCTCCGACATCATGTGCCTGTACTATCTTGAGCGCAGCAAGGACGGCCTGACTGGTGCCGACCTCGCCCGCATGGCTGGCGTGACCCGCGCTGCCGTCTCGCGCACGCTGGCGCATCTGGAGGAGGGCGGCTACGTCGAGGTCGATGATTCGGGTGATGCGGCCGTCAAGTACCGTGCCCCGGTGCGCCTGACTGCCCTGGGCGGCGAGAGCATGAGCGAGGCCGATCGCATCATTCGCGAAGTGCTCGACACCACCGGTAAGGCCATGGGCGTGGAGCAGCGTGAGCAGATGTATGCGTCGCTGCGTACGATTCTCAACACCTTGCGCGAGCTGTAGGGCCGCCTGGGCATTTGCTTCCCATTAACAACTGCATCGTCCCGTTTAAGCGCGTATACCGTGCCGGGGCCTTGCTGTCAAAATTCCCTGCGCGGGACCTGCGCAAGAAAGGATTCGCTATGTCCGTCCGCATTATTACCGATTCCGCAAGCGATATGCCGCCGGCCGAGCATCCGGCACTGGTCGTTTTGCCGCTGTCCGTCACCTTTGGAACCGATGTGTTCATGGATGGCATCGACATCGATCACCAGCGCTTTTACGAGATGCTCGTGGAGCGCGATGAGCTGCCCAAGACCGGTCAGGTCAACCCATACGCGTTTTCGCAGGCTATCGCCGAGGTTCGCGAAGCCGGCGATGAGGCTGTGATTATTACCGTGGGCGCTAAGCTCTCGGGCACCAATCAGAGCGCCCGTACCGCACTAGCCGAGGCGCCGGGCGGCGATGTGTACGTGGTTGATAGCAACAACGTCACCCTGGGTGAACGCATCCTGGTTGAGTATGCGCTGCGCTTGGTGGACGAGGGCCGTAGCGCGGCCCAGATCGCGGCGGCGGTCGAGGCCGTGCGCGACCGCGTGGTGGTTATCGGCCTGCTCGAGACGCTGGAGTACCTGGTGCGCGGCGGTCGTCTGTCTGCTGCGGCCGGCGCCGTGGGTACGCTGCTCAACGTAAAGCCTGTGGTAGCTGTCGAGGACGGTCTAATCGTGCAGCTGGGCAAGGCACGCGGTTCCAAGAACGGCCGCAACCTGCTGAACCAAAAGGTCGAAAAGGCGGGCGGCATCGACTTTTCCATGCCGCTGGCGCTCGGCTATACGGGCCTTTCGGATGCGGTGCTCAAGAAGTATATCGAGGACAGCGCGGCACTGTGGGCTGGCCACACCGAGGGCGAACTGCCCGTTCACACCATCGGCGCCACCATCGGCACCCACGTGGGCCCCGGCGCCGTAGCCGTAGCCTTCTTCCAGCCCGCCAACTAACCGACCTGCCATAAACCACCACAAAGGGGACAGGCCCTTTGTGGTGGTTTATGCTTTTCCGGGTGGAAGGGAGCGAGTAATGGCGTCTGAGGGCTTTTTTGAACGGGTGTACGAGGTGGTCGAGCAGATCCCCGAGGGGATGGTCGCCACGTATGGTCAGGTGGCGCTGCTTGCCGGTCGTCCACGAAGTGCGCGGTACGTGGGGTATGCTCTGCATAGTAATCCGCGCCCCGGCCAGATTCCCTGCCATCGTGTGGTGTTTGCCGACGGTCGCATTTGCGAAGGCTTTGCCTTTGGCGGCCCCGATGCTCAACGTGAGCTTTTGCTAGGGGAGGGTGTGGCGTTTAAGGACGACATGCACGTCGACTTGGCCGCCTGTCGCTGGCCTGCCGGACTCTAGCGGCTCTGCCGTGGCCAAAACCACCACAAAGGTGCCTGTCCCCTTTGTGGTGGTTTTCCGTTACAGGTTTACCTGGGCTAACTTATGGAGAAGGTGTGGCGGCGCATATTGACGCTACAAAGTAAACCACGGTGAACTATATTGTATTCAGCAACGGAGCAGGCAATAGGCGATGAAAAAGCCTGCCCTGTTGAGTTTGATTCGCATCCCTCCCCTCTGTGCGATTCAACGGTGTACTTCGGGAACAGGCCCGCTGGCAACTATCTGCCAGCGGGCCTGTTCCTGTTTGTCGGGAGAGTGTGATGGACGGAGCCGAAGCGGTCCGGCTCCAAAAAAGGCGGACGCCGTAGCGCCCGCCCTATAGCAATCGAAAGCTCAAGCCAGCAGATCGGTCTAGTACACCATACCCATGGCGTCCTGAACCTCTGCCAGGGTCTGCTCGGCGATCTCGTTGGCGCGACGGTTGCCCTCGTGCAGCACGTCCTTCACGTAATCCAGATCGTTCTCGTAGCGCT
>CAJKEF010000178.1 GCA_905198825.1 uncultured Collinsella sp.
TTCCGTGTCAGGGAAGCGCTCTCCCCCTGAGCTAAACGCCCGATCAAGGGTGCGCGAGTGCGCAGGGAATAATATAACGGAGCTCCCGCCCAGTGGCAAGAACTATTTTTTAAAAAGCGGCGATTTGCGACCCTATCCGCCCGGATGTAGCGCGAACAGCACGCGGAAAGTCGCGTTTGTACCCCCGACGAACAGCACATTCGCGTAGAATAACTCCATTATGGGCAAATGGTGTCCAGGCAGTTTACAACACGGCATCTGGGGGAGGGGCATGTCGGACTCGCGTTCGCTGCAAAAACAGTTCAATCGCATGCTCGCCACGTTGCTGGTGGCCCTTGCTGCTGCCGGAGCCGTAACGTATGCCTGGTACATCTACAATGCCAACCGCCATATCACCGACGTCAAGATGGCCGCGGGCACGGGCGTCACCTTCCTTATCTCCAACGAGTACGACGGCGAATACAAGACCAACGCCGGTTTGAGCTTTGCGGGCCTGCTTGATCCCGTCTCGACCGACAACGTGCTCAACGGCTTTCAAAAGGTAACGGGCTTTACCGGTGGAACCACACAGGACTCGCTGTTTGCCAACATGTTTGGCGCGGCCGGGCATTCCGACTACTACAAGACCTCCCTGTACCTGGCCACTAACTCGGCCGCAACCGACGTGTACCTGTCGGGCATCGACTTTACCGAGCAAGATCCGGCAAACCCCATCTCCACCGCCCTGCGCGTGGGGCTGGTCGCCTATGCTCCAGGGCAGAGCGACATCGTTACGGGCCAGTACGTCTTTGAGGTCTCGGGCGAGCACAACCCCCAGGCGCGCTACAACACACTCGATGGCAAGGACGCCGGCGAGAACGAGCAGAACCACCTGGTGCTCGACAGCAGCCGCTCCGACGGCGCCACGATCCATTTTGACCAGCTGACCAGCGCAAACTTCTGCGACTACAACGAAGACACCGGCATCGTTGGCCTCAAGGAGGCCACGACCAAGATCTGCAGCCTGCCAGCCGCCGCCAAGGGCGCCGACCGTAGCACGCCCGTGCGCGTGGATGTGTACGTGTGGCTGGAAGGCTGCGACCCCGACTGCACCAACAACCTAGCCGCCACCAGCCTGCAATCGCTGGCGCTGCGCTTTGCCGGCAAACGTTCGTAAGGGGGCTAGGGATGAGTGCATCGAACATCAAAGATGTCCTAGGTTCGCGCCGTCGCATGGTTGCCGCGGCCGCATGGATGTTGGTGCTGGTAGCTGCCCTGAGCGCCGCCACCTACGCCTGGTTTAGCAACTCGCGCTACACCAACGTGACGCCCGTGGCGCATACGGTAAGCGACGAGAGCTCCGACTTGCAGATTGGTCTTTCGGCCAACGGACCCTGGGACACGACGGCCGCGCTTGCCGCGGCCGACAAGACGCTCTATCCCATCTCGACGTCAGACCTTGCCCGCTTTTGGCGCGGCACGTTCCAAAACGCCGCGGGCATCACGACCGACTACGCCGACTGCACCGCGCAGCTGGACGGCTATGCCCTTTCGGGGACGCTGTACCTTAAGGGCGGCGACAGCGCGCTCAACGTGTACCTGTATCCGGGCCAGATGAGCGTGACGAGCGACCCGCAGCTGCTGGCCGCGCTGCGCCTGGGTCTGGTAATTACGACCCAGTCGGGTACGCAAACGCATATCTTTACCTGCGACGACCTGGGCAGCACCGCGGGTGCCACTAGCAGGCGCACCACCGCGCAAGACGGCGTTGTCGTGGCAGCGGGCGCCTCGGGCTGGACTTACACCGCCGACCCCGCGCGCTCCATAAGCGCCTACAGCATGGACGGCACTGGTGACACGCCCACGGCGCGCGCGGGCGCCGCGCCCATCTGCACGCTGGCCGCCAACGAGGTGGCAAGCGTTCGCTACGTTGTGTACATGGAAGGCTGCGACGCCAATTGCATCGACGAGGCCCAGGCCCGCGATGTGGTGCTGCAGCTTGCCTTTGCCGCGGCCAAGGCGTAAGGGGGCGAGCGACATGGAAGATCAGAAGCACATGCCAGCAGATAGCCGCGAGGCCAAAACCCAGAGTGAGAGCCCCGCGGCCCCCTCCAGCGCAGCTGCCGAGTGTTCACACCTCGAGGGCGTCGTCACCCGCCGCCACGCCCGCCGCGCGCGTGCCTACATCGCGCTCGTTATGGTGGCGCTCGCCGCCACTTTGGGCGTCGCGACCTACGCCTGGTTTACCAACAACATGAAGGTCAACACCAACTCGGTGAGCGTGCACAGCGACACGTCCAAGCTGGTGCTGGAGCTGGGTGACGCCGACCGCGGCAGCTGGTCGCAGCAGGGCGACGTTTCCCTAACTTCCACCGCGAACGGCGCCGTGACGCTCTACCCGGTCTCGACCTTTGACCTCAACGGCTTTGCTGCCTGTGCGCAAAACAACTCTGCCGGCGATGCCATAGTGTTTGAGCAGGCAAAAGACAACGGCTCCGCCTTCTACCACGGCTGGATTGACCTGCGCCCCACCATTACCGGAACGGGCGCCAGCAAAGTAAGGGGCAAGGTCAACCTGTATCTGGCCGAATCGCTGGTCCCGCAGGGCGCCGATGCCGAGCTGCTGCGCGCAGCCCGTGTGGGCATTAAAGTCTCGAGCGGCAACCAGGTGCTCGCTACCAACATCTTTGAGCTCGACAGTTCCGACAGCGGCCATCGCGGCGAGCATCCCACGACCGCTCCGGCTGGCCTTGCCGGCTACGCCGATGGCATGCTGCTGGGCTGGCAAAACGGGCAGCTGGCCTGCGGCGCCAACGTAACGCAGGACCCGGCCGCCTTTACGCTGGACACGAGCGAGACGGCCACGCGTCCGCAAAACACGCTTGCCACGCTAGGGCTTGGCCAGACCTATCGTTTGGACATCTATTACTACATCGAGGGCACCGATCCCGATAGCGCCGACTACCTGCATCAAGACCTGGGCACCCTGCACCTGGCCCTCTTTGCGACCTTGGATGGTGAGTAGCAATGGCACACGTTAAACCAGACGACCGCCGCTCGGCTACCGGCGACCGCCGTTCAACCGCCGCTACCCGCCAGCCCGGCATCGCCGCCCCCACCGACACCGACCCGCGCCGCAAGCTTACCACCACCGTGGTGCTGGTCCTGTTTGCCCTGGTGGCGATAGCCATGGCAACGTTCGCCTGGTTCTCCATCGCCGATAGCGCCAAGACCCGCATGCTCATGATCGACGCCAATGCCGACGGCTCGCTGCGCTTTGACCTGGACGAGCATGCCACGTTCGACGAATACGTCCACAGCCTGGGCTTCGACCAGATCTCGGCGCGCATCGCCAGCGAAAAGGGCGTGGACATCGATGCGTCCAAGCTCAAACCCGTCACCACGAGCGACTACCAGGCCTTCACCTTCGAGGACGGTTCCACCGCCGATCCCGCCACCGGCGCCTACCTGGAGTTCACGCTTCACTTTATGAGCAGCACGGACCTGCGCGTGCGCCTGACCGGCCAGGATGGCGACAACGGCGCATCCGGCACGCGGTTTAGCTCCGACACGCAGGGCATGGCCAGCGCCATGCGCATGAGCTTTACCGCCGACGGCCACACTTGGGTCTACAACCCCAACGGGGGCGGGGGCTCATCCGGCGCGGCCACCGTCTTTGGGCTCGACTCGGGCGCTGCCACCGCGGCCAGCAATATGTTCGACCTGATAAAAGATACGGATAAGCCGGTAACCGTTCGCATATGGCTCGAGGGAACGGACCCAAATTGCACTAATATGCTAAAGGGAGCTAACTATTCAGTATCGATGCGCTTTGAAGGCATCGAGGAACAGTAGATATGCACGGCGGCCGCCCGGTCGCGCACGACCTAGACAGACACGGTA
>CAJKEF010000179.1 GCA_905198825.1 uncultured Collinsella sp.
CGAGCTCGCCGACGGTGCGGATGCGGCGGTTGCCGAAGTGGTCGATGTCGTCGACCTTGAAGCCCTGCTCGCCGGCAGCGAGGGACAGCAGGTAGCGCAGCGTCGCGACGATATCCTCGTCGGTGAGCACCGTGACCTCTTCCTCGGTGGTGAGGTTGAGCTTCTTGTTGACCTTGTAACGACCGACGCGGGCCAGATCGTAGCGCTGCGGGTTGAAGAGCAGGCCCTCGAGCAGGCTGCGGGAAGCGTCCACGGTGGGAGGCTCGCCCGGGCGCAGGCGACGGTAGATCTCGATAAGGGCATCCTCGCGGGTGAGGGCGGTGTCGCGCTCCAGGGTGCGCTTGATCACATCGGAGTTGCCGAGCAGCTCGATGATGTCGTCGTTGGTGACGGCGATGCCAAGGGCGCGCAGGAACATCGTGGCGCTCTGCTTGCGCTTACGGTCGATGGAGACCATGAGCTGGTCGCGCTTGTCGACCTCAAACTCAAGCCAGGCACCGCGGGACGGGATGATCTGGGCCTTGTAGATCTGCTTGCCCGAATCCATCTCGGAGCTGTAGTACACGCCCGGGGAGCGGACGAGCTGCGAGACGACGATACGCTCGGTACCGTTGATGATGAAGGTGCCCTGATCGGTCATCATGGGGAAGTCGCCCATAAAGACGAGCTGCTCCTTGATCTCGCCGGTCTCCTTGTTGGTGAGACGGACGTCGGTCAGAAGCGGGGCCTGATAGGTCATGTCCTTCTCGCGGCACTCCTCGACGGTGTGCGCGGGGTCGCCGAACTGATGCTCGCCGAAGGTAACCTCGAGAACATGGTTCTGGCTCTGGATGGGGCTGGATTCCTTGAACGCCTCACGAAGGCCCTCGTCCTTAAAACGCTCAAAGGATTCCCTTTGAACAGAGATAAGGTTGGGGAGCTCCATGGCCTCCGGGATTTTCCCGAAGCTGACGCGCTTGCGCTCAGTGGCAGTGTATGCGTAGGTCACCAGGTTTTTCCTCCTTCACGGAAATGCTCGGTGGATTGGCGAGGCATAGCTTCGCCAGTTATCGCAACCTAATAGTTTATCAGGTACCGACCGTTGGGCAAGAAAAGCCTTGACGCGATTGAGTTTTTGGAGTAGCAAAGTTTTTCGACAGAAAACACGCAGGTAGATGTATGTGTATCGAACATCTGTTCATATATTTTCTGTGAACAGAGAGCCGGCAATCGCAGCTCTTATAAAAAACGGGCGCGAACCGAGGTCCACGCCCGTAAATGTCGATGCCCGAAGGCTTACTTGCGCATCAATCCGCCGCGCTCGTCGATGGCGTCCCAGAAGGCGCTGGCAAAGCGGGGGTCGCTTGCAGCCATGAGGGCGTTGGTGGCCATCCAGCCAGAGGGAGTGCCGGTGTCGTAGCCCGACAGCGGGTCGATGACGACTGCATACATGGCCTCGCGGTCGAGCGAACGGGCCATGGCGTCGGTGAGCTGGATCTCGCCGCCCTTGCCGGCCTGCTGATCTGCCAGCAGGTCCATGACCAGCGGGCTCAGCAGATAGCGGCCGACGATGTACAGGTTGGACGGAGCAGCCTCGGGAGCGGGCTTCTCGACCAGACCGCCGATACGCCAGACAGCGCCCGGCTCTGCATCGGCAACGTCCTCGGCGCCCTCGAGCGAACCAACGCGCTCGCCGGCGATAACGCCGTAGCGGCTGACTTCCTCGGGCGAGCAAGGAGCGACGGCGATAACCGAAGCGCCACCGTGCTCCTTGGAAACGGCGAGCATCTTGTCGCAGATGTCGCGGTTGGGCACAACGTAGTCGCCCAGAAGAACCAGGAAGTTCTCCCCCGCCACAGCGTCAGCGGCAGAGCGAATGGCGTGACCGAGGCCCTTGGGCTCGTACTGATAGCGGAAGTCGACCGGCATACCGCCCGCATGGGCGACGGCGTCGGCATAAGCATCCTTGCCGCGCTCGCGCAGCAGGTTCTCGAGCGAACGATCGGGCTGGAAGTAGTTCAGTAGCTCGGGCTTACCGGGAGAAGTAACGATGATGGCATCGTCGACCTCCTCGGGGTCGAGCGCCTCCTCAACGACATACTGGATGACCGGCTTGTCGAGAACCGGCAGCATCTCTTTGGGCGTGCACTTGGTGCCAGGCAGAAAACGCGTGCCAAGACCGGCGGCGGGGATGATTGCCTTCATGTTATTCAAGGATCCTTTCGCAGGCGCAAAAGCGCCCCATGCGTGCGGCACACAGCCGCAGACCAAATTGCGATACCCAAGCATCTTACCGCTGGAACTATATGTCACTACAAGGCAGAGACAATTCTTCAGCAGGTCAACGCAAATTATTGCTCGAATGGTGCAATTTTATTGCCCAACGGCAGGGCACCCGATACGACGTAAATCACAGAATATGGCAGTTTGAGCAACCGATGCCGAGGGACCGAAAAACAAAAAAGACGGGACTCGCATTGCGAGCCCCGTCTGCAAAGAAATCTGGCGAGAAAGCCTGATTACTTGAGGGTGACAGCAGCGCCAGCAGCCTCGAGCTTCTCCTTGGCAGCCTCGGCGTCCTCCTTCTTGGCACCCTCGAGAACAGCCTTGGGAGCGCCCTCGACGACCTCCTTGGCCTCCTTCAGGCCAAGGTTGGTGAGCTCACGGACGGCCTTGATGACCTGGATCTTGTTGTCGCCGAAGCCCTCGAGCACGACGTCAAACTCGGTCTTCTCCTCGGCCTCAGCAGCGCCAGCAGCGGGAGCGGCGACAACAGCGGCAGGAGCAGCGGCGGAAACGCCGAAGGTGTCCTCGATAGCCTTAACGAGCTCGGAAGCCTCGAGAAGGGTCATTTCCTTAAGAGCATCGATGATCTCATCGGTGGTAAGCTTAGCCATTTCTAAGTCCTTTCGGTTTCCGTGCGGATGCACGGAGATCAGTTAAAACACGGCGCGAATGCGCCAGGGGTACGGCGTTGCCGCCGCGGGCGAAAACAGCGACTAGGCTGCCTTCTGCTCGGAGACCTGCTGGATCGAACGAGCGAGACCAGAGGAAACGCCGTTGACGCAGACAGCGATGTCGCGAGCGAAACCGGAGATGAGACCGGCGATCTGGCCGAGAAGCTGATCCTTGGTGGGCAGCTCGGCGATAGCCTTAACATCATCAGCGGAAACGGCCTTGCCGTCGGAGATACCGCCCTTGATCTCAAGGACGCCCTTGGACTTAGCGGAGAAGTCCTTAAGGGCCTTAGCGGCCTCGACCGGCTCGGTCTCGTAGAACACATAAGCGACGGGGCCGGCGAGGATCTCGTCGAGCTCGGGCTGCTCCTGGTTCTTGAGAGCGATCTTGACCAGGTTGTTCTTGTAGACCTTCATCTCGGCGCCGCACTCGCGAAGCTGATGACGCAGCTCCTGAGCCTGCTTAACCGTCAGACCGTTGTAGTTGACGACGAACAGACCGGCGTTCTCGGCGATACGGGACTCGATCTCTGCAACCTTGTCGATTTTGTACTGCTGGGGCATGAATTACACCTCCTCGAATTCTTTCCGGGCACGGTCCGCCACAAGGACGTGACGGGGGCATGTCCAAAAAGAAAGCCCCCGCGCTGCATGAGCGACGGGGGCGAGAAGACATATCTACTCGACCACCTCGGCTGGCGGGAAGCCCCATTAAGCTCGCGGGTAAGACCCGTTTGCGCCGGCTGTCTCTGGCAGCGGATTCGTGCGTGAACCGAAAGTATTATGGCGGGGACCCCGGCGTCGGTCAACGGAAAACCGGGCTGCACACAATTCCACCATCCGGCACGCGCCGCCGAAGGCCAGGCGCAAGGTTTTCGCTCGGTCAAGTCCTGGGCTCGCACGAAGGCCACATTAAGTGGCCTTCGGCTCGTGCGGAACT
>CAJKEF010000180.1 GCA_905198825.1 uncultured Collinsella sp.
GTGGATCTCGGTGTTGCGGTTGGAGCCGATGGCATAGGCGCCGTCGGTGTTGGCGTTGAGGCCGGCGACATTCTCGCCGCGAGCGGCGAAGGAGCGGATCATCTCAAAGGTGTTCCAGTCGGACTTGCCGGGCTGGAAGAACAGCGGCTGCATCTCGTGGACCAGGGCGCCGGTCGTGGCACGAGCGTCTTCGCGCTCGTCCTTGACGATCTCGTAGTCGGTGCCCTCGGCAAGCGGAGCCATGAAGTAATCGCGGCCCTGGACATAGCGCGACCACTGGTGCATGCCGGCCTCGCTAATCTCTTCGCCGTAGGTCTTGGCGACGTCGAACTTGCCGTCGGTGTACTCGGCAAAGCCCTTCTCCTTAGGCATGGACTCGATTCCCTCGGAGTGGAGGCAGTTCTCGGTGTCGTCGAGGTCGACGTCATAGGTGAGGTTGCCGATGTTGGGGTTGAGCGAGGCGATATCGTCAGTGAGCCTCATGGCGATCCACTGATGGCCGGAAAGCGCTGCAAACAACCAGGTCTCGTTGTTGTCGGCAATGATGATCTGGTCGTTGGAGCAGACGCCCTGCTCGTCAATCAAGCTGCCGAGAAGCTCGACACCCTCGCGGGCCGTGGCGCTCTCGCCCAGAATGACGCTGGCGTAGTTGTACTCGCCGATGCCGGTCTCCTCGGTGACGGGGTCGGCTTCCTCTGCCTTCTCGTTATAGGAGGTGCTCAGCGTGGCAGAGCAGGAAACGCCCTTCTCGTTAATGCCGGCCTCGGAATATGCGTCGTAGCGATCTTCCCACTGAGAGGGGTTGTCGCGAACGAAGGTGTAGCGGTAGGTTGCGCCCTTGGACTTGTACTCAAAGCCGGACTCGATCGAGGTGTACTTGCTGCCGTCCTTGTGTGCGGGCTCGATGCCAAAGTGCTTGATGTAGCGCGGGCCGAAGTCCTCGGAGCGACCGTAGTACGTGTTGCCGTCTGCCGTGAGCTGGCTGCCCATGTAGATCTGGGTGCAAGCGAGCGCCGAAGTCGGCATGGCCATGATGGCCGCTGCTCCAAACGCAAGGCCGCAGCCGAGCTTTTTGAGCGTGTTGACAGGATGAGTAAACCTCATGATCCCTCCCAACTGTTGAAACCCCGCGAAACCGTACGGAGCTTCAGCTAATAAATACATCTATTAGCCTATCGGAAGTCTAAATAGTATTCATCTATTTCGATGAAATACTCGATGAGCGTTCTAAAATATACGATGAGCGGATAATAATACTCATTATATGGCTTTAGTTAAATAAAGGCACCCTGCATTTACTGTAGCTGAATAAAGCGCCAGACAATGCTCAAAAAGAAGCTCTCCCGTTGTTTAGGATTTGCATAAACAACGGGAGAGTCGATAACTGGATGAATATCATACCAATGTGGATTTACTTCTTCCGGCGGTGGATCACGTTGATCGCATAGCCGATGAGCATGGCCAGAACAATGACGATAAAGCCGGGCAGGGGAGTGTCGTTCATGGGGTCCTCCTATTTTCCGAGTGGGGAGAATTCGTCGACGATGAGGTCGAGGCATTGCGGAAGCGCGCGGGCACCAAAGACGCCCGAGTTGCTGGAGATGATCTCGCCATCGAACTGCATGCCCAGCGACGGCGTGCAGGTGATCTTGGCTTCCTTGGTCTGGATGATCTTGAACTGCGGACGGCCGAGTACCTTGCCGGCGGGGTCGAGCGCGGCGGTGATCACGGTGGGCAGGAGCTGGACGGTTTTTACGGGCTCGATGACCGCGATGTCGACCATGCCGTCGTTCATGCGGCAATCGGGGAACAGGTTGATGTCGTTTTGAATGACCGAGGTGTTGCCCGCCATGCAGCAAATGCCGTCGAGCTCCTCGACAATGCCGTCGTGCTCAATGGTAAAGTGCGCCACCGTGGGGTTGGGCGTGGCGAGCGCGGAGAGGAAGTAGGCGATCTCGCCGATATCGTTTTTGGTGGGGGCGGCCTTCATCATGATCTCGGCGTCGAAGCCCGAGCCGGCAATGATGATAAAGCCGTGACGCTTCTCGTTGCCGTTCTCGTCGAGCCAAAAGAGCTCGCCCATGTCCGCCTTGACGGTACGGCCGACGCGGCAGGCCTTGGCGAGCGCCGCGGCCTCGGGGGCATTGCCAATGTTGTTGAAGAACAGGCAGGCCGTGCCGGAGGGGAAGACGAGCGTGGGGACGCCGCATCCGCGCATTTGGTCGAGCACGTTGGAGACGGTGCCGTCGCCGCCCGAAATTACCACGCGATCAAACTCGCGCACGTCTGCCACGGCGTCCTCGGGTTCCATGCCATCGCCGATAAAACGCATCACGACCTCGTCGCCGCCCTGCGCGAGGGCGTGCGTGAACGCGTAGATTTCATCTGAGCTGGGGCCCGATGCCGGGTTGTGGATGATAAGGCAGCGCATACTTACGTTCCCGTTCTGTGACTAACCGAGTATAGTTGTAGAGCAATGCCGATATCCTACCCGTGTTTTTCGGGCCTAACCTTATTCGATGGGTTGATATGTACATTTCCACACATCAGGCTCTACTCGACTTTTGCCAGCGCGCCCGTGAGTTCGACGCGATTGCCGTCGATACCGAGTTTTTGCGCGAGCGCACGTTCCACCCGCGCCTGTGCTTGGTCCAGATTGCCACCCCTGCCGAGAGCGTCGCGGTCGATCCTCTGGTGATCGACGACCTATCGCCGCTGGCCGAGCTTATGGCGGACGAGAGCGTGACCAAGGTGTTTCACGCCTGCTCGCAGGATATGGAGGTCATGCTCCATACCGTGGGCGCGCTGCCGCGTCCCATTTTTGACACGCAGGTGGCCGCCGCCTTTTTGGGCGAGCGCCAGCAGATTTCCTACGGCGCGCTCGTGCAGACGTTTTGCGGCGTCTCATTGCCCAAGACCGAGTCACTGACCGATTGGTCGCGCCGCCCGTTGACCGACAAACAGATCGAGTACGCGATCGATGACGTCAAGTACCTGATCGTCGCCTATACCGAGATGATGAGTCGCCTGCGCGAGCGGGGCCGTGTGGATTGGGTGCTCGATGAGCTGCGCCCGCTTGCCGACGAGTCGCACTACCGCGCCGACCGCCATGAGGCATTCCGCAAGGTCAAGCGCATCAACTCGTGCAGCCGCCACCAGCTGGGCATCGCGCGCGAGCTCGCCGCCTGGCGCGAGGACCGCGCCGAGCGCCGCAACATCCCGCGCAAGTGGGTCATGTCCGACGATACACTGCTGGCGCTCGTCAAGCGCAATCCTGTGCGCGTTGAGGAGTTCCGCAGCATCCGCGGCACCGATCAGCTGGGGGAGCGCGACGTGGATGGCGCGTTGATGGCCATCAAGCGCGGCGCGAGCTGCCCGCACGATCGCCTGCCGTTCATGGTGCGCGGGCATCGCCAGATCTCTCCGGAGTTGGAGAGCGTGACGGACCTGATGTATGCGCTCATTCGCCTGGTTGCCGAGCGCTCGGGCGTGGCGACCTCGGTCATTGCCTCGCGCGATGACCTGGCCGACTATATTGAGCACCCCGAGCAGAGCCCCCTGCGCGAAGGCTGGCGCTTTGAGCTTGTGGGCTCGCGTCTGGACGATCTGCTTTCCGGCAATATGGGGCTGACGGTGAAGGACGGCAAAATCGAGCTTTTGTAGTTACGCGGTTTGCCAAGCGCTGCAAACGTTTTAGAGCTGCAATGCCAAAACATCGATGGTGTCTCGTTGGCTGGGCGAGTGGGTAAAATGCCTCCAACGTGTAACTCGATTCGGAGGAATTCGCATGCCTTATTACTATGGATACGGCTTTGGCATTGACCCGCTGTACCTGCTGGTTGTTCTTGTCTGCACGGTGCTTGGCCTTGCCG
>CAJKEF010000181.1 GCA_905198825.1 uncultured Collinsella sp.
CACCTGGCTCATCTTTTGGAACAACTTATCCGAGTACGAACGCGCATCGTAGCGGTCGGGTAGGAACGCCATGTTCTCCACGGCCAGACGCTCGTCGTAGGCGGCCATCTTATCGAGCGACTCGCCCGCGCGCAGCGATGCGCGCACCAGCAGCTCGTTATCGTACAGCGGAATCCCCAACTCGTCGGCAAGCATGCGACCAATCTCGTGGCCCTCGGCGCCAAAGTCGCGCGCGATGGTAATGACCACAGGACTCTTCTTGTTCTCCAGATCGCTCATCGCGATTCCTTTCTAACAAATGAGAAATAGGCGATTCCTGATTCCCATTTTGTCACTTACGACCGTCCTGGTTTCCCAAGTGCGGCAGATTGCCCCGAAAGAGGAGCGCCGCGTACTAAATGTACGCAAGCGACGATTGAGGGGCAAGGTGCCGTGCTTGGGGAAGCAGGACTATGCGGCCACGATGCGGCGTTGATACGCCCTCACCAGCAGCGAGATACCAAAGTTGAGCACAAAGTACATCGCAAACACCAGGCCGTAGAGCATAAGCACCTGCGACAGGTCGATCGCGTGGGCCATCACGACGTTTGCCGTGTACATGAGCTCGGCCACGTTAATGCCCGAAAGATACGAGCTGTCCTTAATGACGGTCGTGCACTGGCTAAACAGCGCCGGAATGATCGTCTTAAACGTCTGCGGCAGAATGATGTAGCGCATGGTGGCAAAGAAGCCGAAGCCCTGGCTCTGCGCTGCCTCAAACTGGCCGCGCGGAATCGAGTTGAGACCGCCACGCACAATCTCGGCCATAACAGCGCTGGTGAACAGCGTAAAGGCAATGGTCGAAATCACAATGTCCAAACCCTGCACCGTAAAGTAGATAAACAGGATCCACAGCAGGTTCGGCGTGCAGCGGAACAGCTCGATATAGGCGCTCACCAAAATACGGAACGGGCGGGGCGCATAGCTTTTAACGAGCGCCAGCACCGTGCCAAAGATGAGCGAGAAAAAAATCGACAGCGCCGAGATCTCTATGGTCTTAACAAAGCCGCCCCAAATGTAGAGCAGGTTGGTCGCGTTGAAGATTTCCATGCGCTAGGCCTCCTCTACGTTGTCGAGCCCCAGCTCGGCCAGGCTCACGCCGCGCGGACGCTCCTTGGAGCGGCGCTCGAGCCACTGCACCAGCATGGCGAGCGGGAAGCAGATGATGAAGTACATAAGGCAGCAGACGATGTATCCCTGCAGGTAACCGTACAGACTCACAAAGTTGTCGGAACGATACATAAGGTCGCCGCCGGCCACAAGCGCCAGTACCGACGTGTTCTTGACCAGGTTGAGCGCCTGGTTACACAGCGGCGGCAAAATGATCTTGAACGTCTGGGGCAGCACGATGTACCAGTACGCCTGCGCACGGGTGAAGCCCTGGCTCTGGGCCGCCTCCATCTGACCGCGCGGAACCGCCTCGATACCGGTGCGGATGACCTCCGAAATGTAGGCCGCGTGATACAGGCCCACGCCCAAGAAGCCCAGCACGAACGGCGCGATGCGCACCGGCTGGTCGGCACCGGTTATGGCCTGCAAAAACTGCGGACCGGCCATGTACATAAAGAGCACCTGCACGGGCAACGGGGTGTTCTGGTAAAACTCCACGTACACGCGGCTTATGGCGCGCAGCACGCGTGAGCGAGTGGTAGAGAACACGCCCAGCAGCGTGCCCAGCACCAGCGACAGCAGCAGACCGGCAACGACCACTTGCAGCGTCACGCCAAAGCCCTCCCAGAAGGGCCCCATGTTTTGAAATGTCGTCGACCAACGGTCGGCGTCAAATAATCCTTCGAGCATTTGATTCCTTCCTTGGACGATGCGCCTATACAAGGCCCCAGGTCTTGACCTCTTGGTCGAGCCAGCCGTCGGCCAGGCGATCGCATATCACCTGATCGACCACGGCCGAAAGATCGCAGCCCTTCTTGGTCGCCACGCCGTAGCCCTGCTCGCCAAACTTGACCTCGGGCTGCAGCAACTCAACGGTCTCGTTCATATAGCCGGCCAGCGTGGAGCGGTCCATGGCAAAGACGTCGATATTGCCGGCGTCGAGCGAACTCTTGATGATGGGGTAGCCGCTAAAGGCCCTAAACTCGGGCTTGCAGCTAAAGCCGTTGTCCTTGATCATCTGCTCGATCAGGCCCTGCGTGGTAGCGCCCTGGCTCACGCCAATAACCTTGCCGTCCAAGTCCTCAATCGAGGTAAAGCCCGAACGCTTCTTGACCATGAGTCCCACGTAGTCGGTGCGGTACGGTGTCGAGAAATCCCAGCTCTTCTTGCGCTCGTCGGTGATGGTGTAGGTCGCCGCGACCACGTCGAGTTGGCCGTTATCGATCAGCGGGCCGCGCGTCTTGGGCGTTACGTCGGTAAACTCGACAAGCTCCTGGGCGCGGGCCTCCTTGTAGCTCACGCCAAAGACGGCAGCGGCGATCTGGTAGCACAAATCGACTTCCATACCCTCAAAGCGGCCCTTGGCGGTGTCGTAATAGCCATAGCCGGGAACATCCTTCTTAACGCCGGCATTCAGATGGCCACGCGACTTGATGGCCGCAAGCTTGGACCCCTTGTCGGAGCCCTCGCCGCTGGTGGAGGTGCCGCAACCGGTAAGCGCGGTCCCCGTCAGCGCAAGCATGCCGGCGCCAGCCAGCTGCAAAAAGTGACGGCGCGACACGGCCGCCCTCGTCATATCCGTCATGTCCATCACCGCGCCTAGTGCAAAATCTTGGACAGAAACTCGCGGCAGCGCGGGTTCTCGGGGTTATCGAAGAAGTGCTCGGGCGTGCCCTCCTCCAGAATGCGGCCGTCCTCCATAAAGATGACGCGGTCGGCCACCTGGCGCGCAAAGCCCATCTCGTGCGTCACGCAGATCATGGTGATGTCCTCCTGCGCGAGCTCAATCATAACGTCCAGAACCTCCTGGACCATCTCGGGGTCGAGCGCCGAGGTCGGCTCGTCAAACAGGATGATGGGCTGCTTGGTGCACAGAGCACGGGCGATGGCGATGCGCTGTTGCTGACCACCCGAGAGATTCTGCGGATACTCGCCGGCCTTATGAGCCATGCCGACGCGCTTGAGTGCGGCGATGGCGATCTCGGTCGCCTCCTCCTTGCTCTTCTTTTGCAGCTTGATGGGCGCGAGCGTCAGGTTGCCGAGCACCGTCATGTTGGGATACAGGTTGAACTGCTGAAACACCATGGAACTGTACTTGCGAGCCATCTCCAGGTGATTCTTTTTGGTGAGCGGCGTGCCGTCGATGACGACCTCGCCCGACGTGGGCTCCTCCAGATAATCGACGCAACGGATGAGCGTCGACTTACCCGAACCGGAAGGCCCGATCATTACGAGCTTCTCGCCGCGCTTAACGGTGAGATTGATATCTTTGAGCACATGCAGGTCGCCAAAGTACTTGTTGAGATGCTTGATCTCGATCATGTCTGCCATGAATGTCCCTTCCCTGCGTTTACACGAGTTGAACTATTGTACGGAAAGAACCACGTTTCCGCAGCCCACACTACATTCCCGTAAAGAACCCGCAACCTTTAACCCACTCATTGGGGACAGACTTAAATGAGTACCTGCTCATTGGGCACTCATTTAAGTCTGTCCCCAATGAGCGCCCAGCCCAGCAAAAAGGGGCGCGACCATGACGGCCACGCCCCCTCAACATCAACTATGTACCGCTCGGCCCTTACGCAAGCTTTGCGCCGACGATCTTTGCCGCGGCCGGCTTGTCGAAGTTGCCGCCGGTGGCCTTGCCGAGCGCGCCCATGACCTGGCCCATCTGCTTCTTGGACGTGGCGCCCAGCTCGGCGATGACCT
>CAJKEF010000182.1 GCA_905198825.1 uncultured Collinsella sp.
TGGGTGTTCCCGCTGCCCAGCGCATGGCGCTGGCGCTTGCGAAGGCAGGCGTGCCGCTGCGCTTTGACGGCCTCTATACGGTTGAGTCGCTGGCAGACGAGTTGGTGGACCTGCTAATCGGTCGCTCGGGCGGTCCTTCTAACGTCGCGGACATTGCTAAATCCAAGACGGTCGCGCGAGAGGGGGGCTGCTAATGGAGGCGTTTTCGTTTGGCAGCTACTATCCCGGCGATAGTACGATCCACCGCCTGGACCCGCGAACTAAGTTGCTCTTGGGCTTTGTGTTTCTGATCACGACGCTCACAGTCAGCAGCTTCCGCGGACTGGCCCCGGTCGCAATCTTCGTTGTCCTGATCTATGCCGTGTCCCGGGTGCCGTTGCGCCGGGTCCTATCATCGATGGCACCATTGCTGGCGATTGTCGTGGTGGTCGCAGTGCTCAACCTGTTTTCCGACCAGAGCGGGCGCATCCTGTGGCAGCTCGGCTTTCTGCAGATAAGCGAGGGCTCGCTGCGTTCTGCCGCCTTTATGGCGTGCCGCCTGACCCTGATGATGGCCGGCATGAGCGCCATTACACTCACCACGCCGACGCTCGACCTCACCACGGGTTTTGAGCGCCTGCTCGCACCATTTGCGCGCGTGGGGCTCCCGGCGCACGAGCTCGGCATGATCATGGGTATCGCGCTGCGGTTTATGCCGCAATTTGCTACCGAGATGAAACAGACGGCCGATGCACAGGCAAGCCGCGGCGCGCGCGTGACGGGCGGTCCGCTCGGCGGTGTGCGCATGCTCGGCAGTGTGGCGATTCCGCTGTTCACGGGCGTGTTCCGTCATGCCGAGACGCTTTCGGCCGCCATGGATGCGCGCTGCTATCACGGCGAACAGGGACGCACGCGTCTGCATGCGCTTACGTTTGGCCGCGGGGATGCACTGGCCGCGGTGGTGACGGTGCTGCTGCTCGTGTGTGTCATCGTCATCAACCTTCAACTTGTTTAGGCGCGATTCGAGCGCAAGAAAGGGGTCTCTATGACCGACATCGATCGCACGGCTCAGCTCGAGCGCGTCTGCTCGTATCTCTGGCGCATTCCGGCGTGGTATCTTGCCACGACCGATGCAAGCGACGGGCATCAGCCCCGCGTGAGGCCGTTTTCGTTTGTCATGGTTGATGATGGCAAACTGTGGTTTTGCACGTCGCGTGACAAGGACGTGTGGGCGGAGTTGAGCGCGAATCCCAAGTTTGAGGTATCGGGTTGGAAGCCGGGGGAGTGCTGGATCGTGTTAACTGGCGAGGCTGCGCTCGAGGATGATGCATTCGTGAGCGACAAGGTGCGCCAGGCTGGCTTTAGGCACATGGTGGGCATTGGCGAGCAACACGATAGCGCCAACGATGGCCGCCTTGCATTCTTCTCGGTCCGCAACATCGCCGCACGGTTCTGCGATATCGACGGCAGCGAAGAGCGCCTCGAGCTCTAATTTCCCAAACTGACTACCCATTCCAAAAAGACTGGTCAGGCGACAGGAGGAAACGTGGACGGATTGAATACGGTGCTGGAGTATCTGACGTCGGTGCCGGCGTGGTATCTGGCGACGAGCGTGGGCGGGCAGCCGCATGTGCGTCCGTTCTCGTTTGCGCAGATTCAGGACGGCAAGCTGTGGTTTGTGACAGCGCGCACCAAAGATGTGTGGCAGGAGCTACTGCAAAACCAGCGCTTTGAGGCCACGAGTTGGTGGCCGGGCCATGGTTGGTTGATCCTGCGCGGGCGTGCGGGGCTGGAAGACCGGGCTTCGAGTGAAATGCGCGAGGCCGGTTGGAAGCATCTTGAGCGCTTGAGCGAGCACTATGAGGGGCCTAACGACCCCGCGCTCGTCTTCTTTAGCGTCGAGGATCCCGAGGCTTTTATCTGCAATCACGACGAATGGGTGCCGGTCGAGCTCTAGCCAGCTGGCTCATCCTAACAACTTAGTTTTCGCATGGGCGGACCCCGTGTTGCCCGGCACCGTAAGGAGTGCCGGTCAATACGGGGCCCGCTCTATTTGTCAATTCCTTCAAGCGAATGTGTCGGGAATGTTTCAATGCATGAACATGCAAGCTATTTACGTATTCATGCATCTTTTGGTGCTAAAGTTTCAACCCACCTCATAATGATCGCTGCGAAATGCGCATCGGTGCATAAATCGCAGACAAGGAGTCTGATATGTCTTTGAAGGTTGGAATCGTCGGCGCGGCTGGATATGCCGGAGCCGAGCTCATTCGCCTCGTGCTCGGTCATCCCGAGTTTGAACTTGTCGCCATTACGTCCAACGCCGATGCCGGCCAGCCGCTGTCCGCGGTGTATCCGAGCTTTGCTGGCGTGAGCGATCTGGTTTTCACCACGCATGACGCGCCCGAGCTTAAGAGCTGCGATGCGGTTTTTCTTGCCGTGCCGCACACGGCTGCCATGGCTCAGGTGCCCGCCCTGCTTGCCGCGGGAGTCTCCTGCATTGACCTCTCGGCCGATTATCGCCTGAGCGATCCGGCCACCTTTGAGGCCTGGTATGCCGCCGAGCACACGAGCCCCGAGTTGCTCAAGACCCGCGCCTTCGGTCTGCCAGAGCTGTTCTGCCAGGACTTAGAGACCGTTGCCTCCAGCCATGCCGCTGGCAGGCCCGTGTTGGTCGCCTGCGCCGGTTGCTATCCCACCGCAACGAGCCTTGCCGCCGCGCCCGCCGTGCGCGCTGGCTGGGTTGCCCAGAGCGGCCCCGTGATCGTTGATGCCATCAGCGGTGTGACGGGTGCCGGCAAGTCCTGCAACGCTCGTACGCATTTTTGCAGCGCCGACGAGAACTTGGAGGCCTACGGCGTGGGCAAGCATCGCCACACGCCCGAGATTGAGCAAATCCTTGGCCTGACCGATCGCGTCGTCTTTACCCCGCACCTGGCACCGCTCAAGCGCGGCCTGCTCTCCACGGTGACGCTGCCGCTCACGCCGCAGGCCATCGACTCCCTGGCTCTTGAGGATGTTGTCGACTATTACAAGCAGTTCTACGCTGGACGCACCTTTGTGCGCGTGCTCGATGCCGGCCAGCAGCCCAAGACGGCTTCGGTCGTCGGCACCAACGCCGCCCAGATTGGCCTCGCGCTCAACAAGCGCGCGGGCGTGCTGGTGGCGACGGGCGCCATCGACAATTTGTGCAAGGGCGCTGCGGGCCAAGCAGTCCAGTGCGCCAATATCGTCTTTGGCTTTGACGAGCGACGAGGCTTGCCCACAGTGGCGTGCCCGGTGTAGCACATTCGATTGTTAACGATTTGGTAGTCGGGCATCGAGTGGGGCGCCACTCTTAAGCCGGTCTCATGATCACGACTGGCATGGCGCACCAACCGATGTCCGTTTTTTGTTTGACATAAGGAGTCATAAAGACGATGAATACCGAGCTGTTTGATATCAAGATTCGCGCCGTCGAGGGTGGCGTCACGGCTGCGGCTGGTTTTAAAGCTGCGGGCATCCACGCTGGGTTCCGCAAGAACCCCGAGCGTCTGGATTACGCGCTCGTCGTGCCCGATAAACCCTGTTCCGGTGCCGGCGTGTTTACCACCAATCGCTTTTGCGCGGCGCCCGTGCAAGTGAGTCGTGCCAACCTGGGCGGTGCCGACAAGGGCTACGGTATCATCGCCGGCGTTTCGGTCAACTCTGGCAATGCCAACGCCGCCACGGGTGAGACCGGCCTTGCATGCGCGCGCGAGACGTGCAACATCGCATCGCAGGTCATCGGCTGCGAGCCCCAGCAGATTCTGGTTGCCTCCACGGGTGTGATTGGCCAGATTCTGCCGATCGACACGTTTGAGACGGCTGTTCCGTCCGCCTACGAGGCGCTCTCCGCCC
>CAJKEF010000183.1 GCA_905198825.1 uncultured Collinsella sp.
ATGCGACCGACAACCTCGGCCGTACCCGCCATCACGTGCACACGCGCGCCCGACTCGAGCACGCGCGGCTTGGCTCCCTCGCGGCCCAAATACGTAAGCGTCATCATAAAGCGCATCGTCTGACCAAAGCGGCCCGCCACGCCGAGCATCTCACCGCGATCGAGCGAGGAGACGGCATCGCCCACCAAGTTGAGCGCCACACGCTGACCGGGCAGCGCTCGTGGCGTATCGCCATGCACCTGAATCCCGCGCACGCGACAGACCGTACGCGACGGCAGCGCGACGAGCTCATCGCCCACCGCGACGGGCGCATCGTGCAACGTTCCCGTCACCACGGTACCGGCGCCCTTGATCGTAAAGCAGCGGTCGATTGGTAGACGCGGTGCGGCATCGGTGAGCTCAGCACGGTCGCGGCAGGAATCCCAGCAAGCGGAAACCTGCTCGTCGAGCGCAACCAGTAGGTCATCGATCCCCGCGCCGGTCTTGGACGACACGGGCACGATCGGCGCGTCCGCAAACACGGTATCCGAAAGAAAATCGTCCACGTCGAGCTCGGCGAGCTCAATCATTTCGCTATCGGCCAGGTCGCACATCGTCAGCGCGACGACCATGTGTGTGACGCCCAGCAGCTCCAGCACATGCACGTGCTCGCGGGTCTGCGGCATCACGCCCTCGACGGCCGAAACCACCAGCACGGCCACGTCGATACCCGTGGCGCCCTGCACCATGGCGCGCAAGTAATGCGCGTGGCCCGGCACGTCGACCAGGCCAACGATCTTGCCACTCGGCAGCGCCAGCTCGCCAAAGCCAAGCTCAACGGTCATACCGCGACGACGCTCAACCTCCAGGCGGTCGGGATTCTTGCCGGTCAGTGCCTCGATCAGTGCCGACTTACCGTGGTCAACGTGGCCCGCCGTGCCAACGATAACGGGACACTCCACCAGCGCTTGAACCTCACTCATCGTGCAACCGCCTTCTTAACGCACGCGACGAGCGTCGATGCCGCCGTCTCGATATCCCGGTCGCCCACGAGTGTGCGCACATCAAACAAAATGCGGTCGTGCGAGGCGCGCGTGACGACCGGCGTATCGAAGTCTTGAACGAGCGAGCGCTTGAGCGCGTCGAGGGACAGGCGCCCGTCGACCGGGCAGACGGCCACGCACATCGTGGGCAGCTCGACGGTAGGCAGCGAGCCTCCGCCGGGAGTCGACGACTCCTCGACGATTTCCACCTGCACGGCGCACGGACAACCCGCCTTATCGAGGCCTGCCGTCATCAGCTCGCGCAGCTTGCGTGCACGACGCTCCAGATGAGCCTGTGGAAGCGTGAGCATGTTGAGCACCGGCACCTCGCGATGTGCCACATCCGCCCCATCCATGTAAATGCGCAGCGTAGCCTCGAGCGCCGCCAGTGCGAGCTTGCCCGGGCGCAGGGCACGCATAAGCGGATGCGACCCGCAGGCCTGGACCAGATCGCGACGACCCATGATAATGCCCGCCTGTGCGGCACCGAGCAGCTTATCGCCCGAGCACGACACGATATCGAGCCCCGCCGCGACCGAAGCCGGCGTGGGCTCCTCACCGCCGCGCACCAGGATGTCATCGGGCAAAAGCGCGCCCGAACCCTGGTCCTCGTAGAACAGCAGACCATGCTTGTGGGCCAGGGCGGCAAGCTCCCGAGAGCCCACTTCCTCGTGAAAGCCCTCGATGCGATAGTTGGAAGGATGGACCTTGAGGATCATGGCCGTATCGGGCGTAATGGCTTGCTCATAATCTGCCAGGTGCGTGCGGTTGGTGGCCCCGACCTCGACGAGCTTGGCGCCCGAAGCCGCCATGACATCGGGGATGCGGAAGCTGCCGCCGATCTCGACAAGCTCGCCGCGACTGACGATGACCTCCTTGCCTGCGGCATGGGTCGCCAGCACCAGCAGCACAGCGGCGGCGTTGTTGTTGACCACAAGCGCGTCCTCGGCACCGGTAAGCGAGCGGATCAGTTGCGCTGCGTGCTCCTTGCGCGACCCGCGCGAGCAGGTATCCACGCTGTACTCGAGCGTGCTGTAGCCGCGCGCGACCTCGGCCACGGCCTTGGCGGCCGACACCGCGAGCGGGGCTCGACCCAGGTTGGTATGGATAACCACACCCGTGGCGTTGACGGCGGGACGCAGGCTCGGCAGCGCGGAGCGATGCGCACGCCACTCGATGGCCGAGGCCAGCTCGCGCTTGGAACGCGGGGCGGCGCCGGCACGAATCGCAGCGCGCTCCTCGTCGAGCTCGGCCGTCACGGCAGCATGGACCACCGCGTCGCAGGTCTCCCCCGCCGCCTTCACCACCGGCCACTCGGCTAGCAGCTCGTTGACGGAAGGAATGGCGCGCAGGCGGGCGCGCACCTCATCGGACATGTTCTGGCTATCGCTCATGTGCGGCCTTTCAAAAGAAACGTGTATCAGTCGAATACATCAGCTGAGTCAATTACTCGTCATTATCCTCGCGCGCCGCGATCTTTTCCACGCGAACGGCGTTTTCCTGGGTGAGCGCGGCACCCGTCAACGGGTCCCAACGCAACGGTGTATGGTCGAGCGGGCCGACGCCCAAGGCTTGAGCGCCGCCGGCATCGGCGCCAAACGAACGCCCACCGGGGGCGGCCGATGTAAAGATGCACGCCGGATGCAGATAAAGCGTCGTCTCCACGCGCACGCGGTCGCGGCCCATATCGCTCACGAGCTCGACGATCTCGCCGTCGGCGATGCCCATGTGCGCAGCAGCATCGGCATTCATCTGCACGGCATCCAGGTCCGATCCAGCCTCGGCGGCACCTTGGGCCGCAAGCCTTCGCGAGGTATGCGACTCAAAGGGACGGTTGCCGCTAATGAGGCGAAACATCCCCGGACCAGGCTCAACCATGGGAGCGATCCAGTTGGGTACACGACCCAGGCCGGCGCGTTCCCATACGTCGCTTGCCAGCGCGATCCTGCCGCCGTTCAAGGGAATCGCCGGCTCGCCCGTACGCGACGGCAACGCAATGCCCGTATCGGCCCAGCCGCGCTCCTTGAGCTCGTCCAGATTGACCCCAAAAGGCGCCACCTGGGCAGCCGCCAGATCGTCAGACGTAAACTGGAAGTACTCGCCCACGCCACACGCCTGCGCCAGACCGGCAAAAATCTCCCGACCGGGACGTGTGTCGTCATGATGCACAGGCAGCACGGCGTTGCGGTAGAACACGCGCGCATCGTTGGCGTCCACGACCGTTCCCACGCCGCGGTCGGCCTCCAGATACGTCACGTCGGGCAGCACGAAGTCAGAAGCACGCGCCGTCTCGGACCAGCGAATATCAATCGTCACGAGTAAGTCGAGCTGCTGCAAAATTCTCAGCCATGCACCAGCATTGCCATAGCCCGCACCGGGGTTACTGGCATAGACGATGAGCCCACGCAAATCGCCGGCAAGAATCGACTGACCGATGGTCGTGCACAGGCCGCGCACCGGATCGACCAGTGGATAGCGCTCGGACCCCAGCTTGGGCCTGCGCGGCACCGACGGCGTCGCAAAGCGTGCGGGATCGAGGTCGCCCAACACAAGCGGCGTGGGCGGGTTGAGGGCACCGCCCGCGTGTCCGATGCAGCCCAGCAGCACATCGACCAGACAAATCGCGCGCGCGGTCTGGGTGCTGTTGGCATACGCGATGCCAATGCCGCCATGAAAGCCCGCATCCACCACGGCGGCAGGCGCCGCGGCAGCTAGATCGCGCGCCGTGGCGGCGATCTCTGCGGCCGGCACGTCGCACATCGACTCAGCCCACTCGGGCGTCCAAGCAGCGGCCGCCTGCGCCAGCTCGTCAAAACCCG
>CAJKEF010000184.1 GCA_905198825.1 uncultured Collinsella sp.
CCGCCCGGAAGCACGATGCCTTCCGGGCGGTTCTTACTTTGCTGGGGCAACCGGCACCGTGATCTGCGTCACGTAGGTCGCTGGGTCGTCGCTGATGATGTCGTCGATGAGGGCGATTTCGCGCGAGGGCCCGGCGGGTGCCAGGTTGTGTTCGTGCATATAGCCGAGTAGCTGCTCATAGCGCGAGCCCGCCTGCCCGTGCGTGCCGCGGAAGCTTATGGTCAGGCAGCGCGCGGCGGGTCGCGTCTCGACGTCGCCGACGTAATCATCGGTGTCATCGAGCAGCAGAAAGACCTCGTCGTAGCCATCAAAGTCACCGGCGGCCAGGCGCTCGGCGTTGATCCCGACGCCCAAGTTGCCCAGAAAGACAAAGGTCTCGTGCTGGCCCTTCTGCAGTTGACGAATTTGCCACTCAAGCGCATAGGCGTCGGTAGGGTTGACGCGTTCGCGCAACACGGTGCAGCGAAGCTCGGGCACATCGATTGTGTAAATGGTATCGAGCTCGGTGCTCAGGGCATCGTGCAGTAGGGCAAGCCGGTTATCGATCTTGCGCGACACGCGCTCCAGCTCGCGGCGCTTGCGCTCGATGAGCTCCTGTTGCTGAGCCAGCTGCCGCTGCATGAGGTCCACGTCGCGCGTGGTCACAAACTCACGGATTTGTGCGAGCGGCAAGTCGAGAACGCGCAGGTGGCTGATGGTGTTGAGGGTGGAGAGTTGCCGCGATCCGTAGTAGCGATATCCGCTTGCCGGATCGATGCGCGCCGGGTCCAGCAGGCCCATCTGCTCGTAATGGCGCAACGTGCCCACGCTCAGGTTAAACAGGCGCGCCACCTCGCCAATGCGGAGCAGGCCCTCAGTATGTTCACTTGACATGTCGGTCATGGGACCGCTCCTTTCGGTAAAAAGCAGGGGAGGGGCGCCAGGCTCGCGTTGCCCCGCTACGCTGCCAACTTGTCAAAAGCTCTGCGCCGGTTGAGCACGGTAAACGCGATAACACAGATGACCGCCGATAAAATCGATCCGCACGGCGAAGCGATGCCCATGGGAAACAGCGTGTTGGAATAGGCGTTCGACAGCAGCCAGGCGCCGGGCACGCGAATGAGCGCCACGGCCAGCACGTTGTGCGCAAAGCCGATGTAACTCTTGCCATACGCAGCGAAAAAGCCGCTAAAGCAAATGTGGATGCCGGCAAAGATTGCGTCGAAAATATAACTGTGCATATAGCCGGTACCGGCCGCGACCACCGCGGGGTCCTTGGCAAAAAAGCCGATAAACGCCGGCGCCACCAGCCACATCAGCATCGTGATCAGACAGCCGTACACCACCGAGATCGTCATGGCATCTTTGAGTACCTGACGTGCGCGGTCGCCCTTGCCCGCGCCGGCGTTTTGTGCCGTGAGCGCGCTGACGGTGGCGCCCATGGAACTCGGCACAATGAACAAAAAGCTGATCATCTTCTCGACCAGGCCCACGGCGGCGGCGTCGACGAGCCCTCGGTGGTTGGCGATGACGGTGATAAACATAAACGCCACCTGGATGCAGCCGTCCTGTACGGCCACGGGCACGCCGATCTTAAGAATGCTGCCGAGCACCTCGGGCTGGGGGCGCAGGTCGCTGCGCTTAACGTGGATGTTCGTGCGGCGGCTCTTGAGCCACACGAGCGCGAGGGCAACGCTGGCTGTCTGCGCGGTCACCGTGCCGAGCGCCGCGCCCACGGGGCCGAGCCCCATGTGGCCGATAAACAGAAAGTCGAGCGCGATGTTGATGATGCATGCCACGCCAATCACGTACATGGGCGAGCGCGAATCGCCCAGCCCGCGAAAGATGGCCGAAAGAATGTTGTACGCGGCGATAAAGGGAATGCCCACAAAGCAGATACGCAGATAGGCGGCGGTTCCTTCGACTGCCTCGGTCGGCGTGCCAATGAGCGCCACGATTTGCGGGCACAGTGCGAGCAGGACAGCGGCCAGTACCACCGAGACGCCCATAAAGAGCGTGATGGTGTTGCCGATGGCGGTCTCGGCGCGGTCGAAGCGACGCGAGCCCACGGCGTGGCCGACGATGACCGTCGTGCCCATGGCCAGGCCCACGAGCGTCACGGTAATGATGTAGAGCGTCTGAGCGCCATTGCCCACGGCGGTGATGCCGGCAGCGCCGCTAAACTGCCCCATCATGTACAGGTCGGCCATGCCGTAGAGCATCTGCAAAAAGTACGAGAGCATATAGGGCAGGGCAAAGACCGCGATGGTCTTAAGGACATTGCCGCGTGTGAGGTCGTGTTCCATGGGCGGGGCACTTTCTGGCTTGGTTTGTTTACGTACCAGTGTAGTGAAAACCCTACAACGATTGTAGAGTCAAGGTTTGTGTTGGCAGTGGGGCGAAAAAGTCACGCTTCAAGCACGATGCTTTGGTCCTCCGTGCCCCTCACCTCGCCTCAAATCATCACAACATTCGACGTTTTTCGCCAAAAACGGGAAAAGCATCGAATGTTGTGATGGTTTTTCTGCCACTCGATCGGGTGGAATCGCTTTCTTGCGCACGAAGGTGTGCGGACCCGCGGGCAGGGGAATAAGGTTGGTTATCCGACTCCATTGGAGGGCTCATGGACCTGCCGATCGTCCTGTCCCATAAGACTGCTTGGCTGTACCACAACGTGGCGCGCCCGTCCGAGCCGCTCTCGCGAGCAAGCAGCCTATACGATGAGGACTTGCTTGCTAACGAGGCGGAACCGACCGCGAGCCTGCCCAAATTGGGACTCGATGCCAAGGGGCTGAGGGCTTCAACGGCTGTCGGGATCGTTACCGACTACCTGGTTTCGCTTGGTATTTCACGAGAAGAGCTCGATCACATCGACACGCTCGTCAACTTCGATTTTGAGCGTTCGACGCCGGCTGGATTCAGGTGCCACGTGTTTGGGGCGCCGGTACCTCCGGGCCATCTTATCGAGGTGGCAGAGGGCCTTCTAGTAGTTGATGAGCTCATGTGCTTTGTCCAAGCGGGTTCGTGGATGAGCGAGCCCGAGCAGCTGGAATATGGCTACGAAATCTGCGCCCGATACCATTTGAATCATCTGTCGACAGGCGATTATATCGAGATGGGGCTGAGGTATACCGTTGCTGACTTGATTGCTTATTGCAATGAGAACCGATCTCGTCAGGGGGCTATACGCGCGGCCGCCGTGCTCAAGCGCGTGCACGATGGCGCACGGTCGCCCATGGAGACGGCCACCGCAATCATGGTCGTAGCAAAACGTTCTCAAGGAGGGCTGGGATACGCCAAGATCGAGCTCAACCATCGGGTCGATGTTCCCAACGAGTTCAAGTATCTCGCAAAGGCCGGGTATTTCGAGATCGACGTATATGCGCCTGCGAGCGGTACGGGGATTGAGTACAACGGCTCGGACCATCTTGATAAACAGCGCAGCGCGTCGGATGCGGAGCGCATGACCGTGCTGAGCGCACTGGGCTTTAAGATGATCGTCCTCACCGGGACTCAGTTTGCCCATCAGCTGCAATTGCACCGGGCGATGAACGCCATTGCACTCGCTATGGGCCTTAAGTGCGACCGAAGCGAAGCGTTCCAGAAACGTCAAAACGACCTGCGAGAATTCGTGATTCGGCACTGGGACGGCGGCCTTTAGGGGCGTTCTGGCCTTTCTACGGGGTGCCGTGGGCAGGCAAGCCATCACAACATTCGACGTTTTTCGTCAAAAACGGGAAAAGCATCGAATGTTGTGATGGTCTGTGTTGAGGATGGGCTTGGGAAGTCCGTTTTGCTCGAAGCGACCTGTCCTGTCGTACGGGTGTCGG
>CAJKEF010000185.1 GCA_905198825.1 uncultured Collinsella sp.
AGAGCACGGCCGCCACACCCATCATGCCCGCCATGAGCAGATAGACCGATTGCGTGGCAAAACAGCTCACGATGGCACCACCGAGCAGCGGGCCAGCGGTATAGGCGATATTGCTGTAGAACACCATGAGACCGTTCACGCGGGTACGGCCCTCGGTGGTCGACTCCAGGTATCCCGGAAACGCATGCGTGCAGGTGTTGATAAAGCCGCCCGCAAGCCCCAAGACGCACGCGGCAAACACAAGCCCGGGGACAGACAACGGCGCCAACCCCACGCCAAGCGATAGCACCGCCGTAATCACGCACGTCACAAACGACGTCCGGCGCGGACCAAAACGGTCGATGACCGAGCCCGACACCATATTGCCCGCCGACGTCATAAGATTGCGTACGAGCGTAATGGCAGCAACCAAAAAGGCCGTGCCAGCCAGATCATACGTCGCCGCGCCGATAAGCCCTAAAAAGTACACCGCGTTGTTGGCGCACCATTGCAGAGACTCAATAAGAATCAGCCTGACTTCTGCCGGCGTCAGGCGCATTGCTTCGCGATCCTTCGCGAACATACGAACTCCCTCTATACAAGTAAGGGGATGGAGGGCATAGGCCCGCTCCATCCCCTTACCAGGTTGCAATGACAGTCTATGCAGCCGGGCCCTTACGCCAGCACGCCGAAGAACGCGCCGATGATGCCCACGACCATGGTGGCCACGATCAGCACCATGGGGTTGATCTTCTTGGACAGCAGCCAGTAGTACAGCCAGAAGGCGATCATGCCGAGCATGCCGGGCATGATGCCGTCCAGGATGTCCTGGAGGGTCTGGGCGTCGTCGCCCGAGCCGATGGCCACCGGGATGCTGGCCCAGAACATGTCCTTGCACATGGCGCCCACGACCATGACGCCCACGATTCCCACGCAGGTCATGATCTTCTGCATGAGGCCGGTCCTCTGGGCCTCGTCCAGGAAGCCCACGCCCAGCTCGTAGCCCTTGACGGCGCCCCAGATGCGCAGCGCGAAGCCGGGGACGTTGTAGATGAGCAGGAAGGCGATGGGGCCGAAGGGGTTGCCGGCCTGGCACAGGCTGATGCCCACCGCGGCGGCGACCACGCGCAGCGTCGACAGGAAGATGGAGTCGCCGATGCCGGACAGCGGGCCCATGAGGGCGGCCTTGACGTCGTTGACGCTCTCGGGCTCGATCTCGCCGCGGGCGACCTTCTCCTCCATGGCCATCGCGATGCCGCCGACGAACGGGGCGAACTGGACGGTGATGTTGAAGAACGCGCAGTGGCGGTGCAGGGCCTCGGCGTAGTCGTCGGGGCGGCCGGCGTAGATCTTCTTGAGCATGTTGGCGACCATCAGGCAGAAGGCGATGTTCATCTGCTTGTAGTAGGTCCAGGAGAACTCCATGCCCAGGGCGCCGGTGTTGACGGCGCTCTTGATGAGGTCGGAGCGCGTGATCTTGTTCTCGGGACTAGAAGTCATCGTCCTCATCCCCTTCCGCGGAGAGCTGGGGCTGGGCTCCGCCCAGGCCGAGCAGGTCGAACTTGTCGATGCCGATGATGATGGCGATCAGGGCGACGCCCAGGACGGGCACGTTGGCGTAGGAGCACAGCAGGAAGCCCAGGAAGTAGAAGGGCACGAGCTGCTTGGTGAGCACCAGGCGGCCGAGCATGGCGAAGCCCATGGCCGGCAGGATGTTGGCGGCAACGCCGCAACCGTCGATGATGAAGGGCGGGATGAAGTCGAGCAAGCCCTGGATGGCGTCGGAACCCAAATAGAAGGCGCCGCCGCACAGCAGGAAGTACTCGACGCAGCCCCAGATTCCAATTCCCCAATGAACGGCGTAGATACCCTTGAGGTTCCCCTTGAGGGCAAACTTGTCTGCCATATCGACAAACACGGGGAACAAGGCATTGGTAATGTTGCCGATCGTCAGCGCAAGGACGGCGATGGGCATGGCGAGCGCGATGGCCGTCTCGGTACCCTGACCGAGCTGAATGGCGAAGGCGCAAGCGAGCACGCCGCCGACGGTTTCGTTAGGCTGTACGTAGGCGCCGATGGAGATCGAGCCCATGAACAGCAGTTCCAGGCTCGCACCGATCGCGAGGCCGGACTGCAGGTCCCCCAGCACCAGGCCCACGAGCGGGCACAGGACGATGGGACGGAACGCATAGAGCGTACCGAGCTGGCAGTCGAACTTACCAAATGCGGCGATAAGTCCGATGAGGATAGCTTGGGTAAGCATACATCCCCCTTTCCTAATAGGACACTACGAAGAGCCCGCAGGCTCTTCGAAATTAAACGCCTAGAGTACGCTGGCGCAGTCGACCTTGGGGTCGTCGGCCAGAGGACGGATCTCGACCTCGACGCCGTTGTTCAGCATCTCGCGCACATCGGCCTCCTCGGCTGCAGTCAGGAAGATCTGACGAGAGACCTGACGAGCATCGGGGCGCTTCTCGTCCTTGGGCTTGGTGTTGCCCAGGTTGACCGACTTGATCTGCGGGCAGCCCTCAACAAGCTGCTTTGCCTCAGCGATGGTGGCGACGCAGATAATCATCTTGTATTTGTCAGTCACACCCGAGTTAATGGCCTCGATGGCATTCGCCATATCCTTGATGACGAGCTTGCAGCCGGCAGGCTTGCCCATCTTGAGCGTCGTCTTCCACACCGGGTCGTTGGCGACCTTATCGCCCACGCAGAAAATGCAGTTGGAGCCAAGGCCCTGGACCCAAGAGACCGCGACCTGGCCATGAAGCAGGCGATGGTCAACGCGAAGTAGCTGAATCATAATGTGACCCCCCAAAGGTCTTGTGCCGTCTTACGGCGTGTCAGTAGGTGCTGCGGATTAGAACTCTTCTTCCTCGTCGTCATCGACCAAAAGATCGTTGACAAACTTCACGCGCGTATCGTCCGCAGCGACGATGGCGCGAATCGTCTCCTCAACCGGCGCCGACTCGTCAGAGAACAGCAGCTGGATGAGCAGAGGAAGGTTCATGTTGGTAACGAGGTACGTGCGGGGACGCGTCTGGACGATCTTGGTGAACTCGTTGTTGACGCTGCCGCCAAAGAGGTCGGTGCAGACAACGACATCATCGTCGACAGACATGCCTGCCAGCAGTTTTTGGGCCTCCTCGGCCACGTCCATGCGGTCATCGACGAACATCGAAAGATCGTGGACGTTGTCGCGAGCGCCCGAGAGCAGCTCGATGCTCTCCTTGATGCCGGTAGCGAAGTGCGCATGGCTGGCGATGATGTACTGTCTCATTCTGTGTTCCTTTCAATAGCCCGGCACGTTCCCGCACCCGTTTTCTTTAGTAGTCGAACTGGTGATAGTAACGACGATACTTGAGGTTGTGCTTGGTGACCGTCTCGTAGTAGCGAGCCAGGCGGTCGGTAACGAGCACCGTCAGAATCCACGGGGACACGATGACGCGGAACTCGTCGTCAAGGCCGGGGATCGCGAACTCGGCGGTGTCGATGATGTTGATGTCGGTGTCGCCGGTCACGCCGCGGGTCAGGAAGGCGCGGACGCGCTCGTCGAGCTTGCGGTTCTCGTCCTCGCCCATGAACAGGAAGACCGGGACGCCCGGCTCCACGAGCTCGAGGGTGCCGTGGAAGAAGTCGGCCGAGGTGATGTAGCGGGTGCGCTTCCACTGCATCTCCTCCAGGATGCACATCGAGAACAGGATCGTCTCGCCCCACAGGGCGCCCGAGCCGATGAACATGGTGTAGGGGGCCAGGGCGTACTTCTTGGCGAGCTCCTCGGCGCGCGGCTCGAAGCGCTTGCGGATGTCGAGCATGTCCTT
>CAJKEF010000186.1 GCA_905198825.1 uncultured Collinsella sp.
GATGGCCTGATCATCGCGCTGCGCAGCCACGAGGTGGGCGAGAAGGTCGAGATCATGCTCATGCGCGGCAAGGAAGAGAAGAAGGTCACCGTCGAGCTGGGCTCCGATGAAGAGTTGCAGAATCAGCAGCAGGATGACAGCGCAACCGACACCGGCAACGGCGGTATTACCGACGAGCAGCTGCGCCAGTACCTGGAGGAGCTGCTGGGCCAACAGGGCCAGGGCTACGGTCAGGGTTTCTAACGAGCCGTATCGCGCATACCGATGCCAGAGGGGGCTGTTCCGCCAACGCGGGACAGCCCCCTCTTTTCGCGATGATCCTTTGGGGACGGAGGAAAACGGATCACTTGGGGCTGATAAGAGGCCTGGTTCATAATGGTCTGGACAGTTAGTTCAGATACGTATAAACCCGAGGCGGTTCAGCATGCGTTTTGAGCAATTTTATGATTGGGATGGGGCTCGAATGGGTGTTTGGGAGGGAGAGCGGGACGTTTACATGGTCTCAGGGGACCCAAATTAGTTGAAACAGGGGTGTTCGTGTCTGATCCAGCTCTAGGATTTATACGTATCTGAACTAACTGTCCACCCCGGTCTGGCGGCTGCCGATTCGGTGCGGTTCGAAAGGGCTATTCGGCGCCATGGTGACCGGTGGTACTCTTGTATCCGTTTGAAATCGAGCGAAGGAGTGCCGCTATGGAGCAATCGAGCCTGTTTGGTGACGGCGTGGATATCGATACCGAAACGCCCGCGAGCGCGGACGCCGCCGCACCGACCGACGCCCATGCCCAGGCGGCAGCGCGCGCGGCCGAGTTGCGCCACGAGCTCGACTACCACGCGTACCGCTACTACATGCTCGACGCGCCCGAGATCACGGACGCCGCCTTCGACAAAATGCTCGTTGAGCTGCAAGAGATCGAGGCGGCCTATCCCGACCTGGTGACGCCCGACAGCTATACCCAGCGCGTGGGCGGCTACGTGAGCGAGCAGTTTACGCCGGTCACGCACATGGCTCGCATGTATTCCATGGACGATGCCATGGATCTGGACGAACTCGACGCGTGGCTCCAGCGCACCGAGGATGCGCTCGGAGCCGGTAGCGTCACCTATACCTGCGAGCTTAAGATCGACGGCCTTGGCGTGGCGCTTACCTACCAAAACGGCAGCTTCGTGCGCGCGGCCACGCGTGGCGATGGCACCACGGGTGAGGACGTGTCGCTCAACGTGCGCACCATCAAGGATGTGCCCATGCACCTGTCCGAGCCGGCGCTCGCCTACATGGGCGCCGACCGCGAGCGTACCATTGAGGTGCGCGGCGAGGTCTATATGCCCAAGGGCAGCTTTGTTCGTCTGAATGAAGAGGCCGATGCCGAGGGTCGCGACCCCTTCGCCAACCCGCGCAACGCCGCTGCAGGATCCCTGCGCCAAAAGGACCCCAAGGTCACGGCGCGCCGCGATCTGGCCACCTTTATCTATGCCATCGCCGATACCGATCCGCTGCATGTCCACAGCCAGCGCGAGTTCCTCGACTGGCTGCGAAGCGCCGGCTTTAGCGTCAACCCCAACGTGGCCCGTTGCGCCACGCCGGCCGAAGTCCACGAGTTCTGTGCCCAGGCGCTCGAGCATCGCGGCGACCTGGACTACGATATCGACGGCGTGGTCGTAAAGGTCGACAGCTTTCAGCAGCAGCTCGATCTGGGCTTTACCGCCCGCGCACCACGCTGGGCCATTGCCTTTAAGTTCCCGCCCGAGGAAAAGCAGACCGTCCTGCGCGAAATTCGCATCCAGGTGGGCCGCACCGGTGTGCTCACGCCGGTCGCCGAGTTCGACCCGGTGACGGTTGCCGGCTCCACCATCGCGCGTGCCACGCTGCACAACATCGACGAGATCCGCCGCAAAAACGTGCGCGAGGGCGACACCATCATCGTGCACAAGGCGGGCGACGTAATCCCCGAGGTCGTGGGCTCGGTGCTCGACAAGCGCCCGGCCGATTCGGTTGACTGGCACATGCCCGAGGTCTGCCCCGTGTGCGGCAGCCCCGTGGTCCACGAGGACGGCGAGGTCGCCTACCGCTGCGTCTCCATCGACTGCCCCGCGCAGCTCAAGGAGCGCCTGCTCCACTGGGTGAGCCGCGGCTGCATGGACGTTGATGGCCTAGGCGACGAGATTGTCGACAAGATGATCGCCGCCGGGCTGATTCACGACGTCGCGGACTTCTATCAGCTCACCGTCGACGACATCGCCGGACTGGACACGGGGCGCACTTATGCCAGCTCCAACAGCAAAAAGGGCGTCAAGAAGGGCGACCCCATCCCGGTGGGCCTCAAGACGGCCGAGAAAATCATCGCCGAGCTCAACAAGTCCAAGAGCCAGCCGCTCGGCCGCGTGCTGTTTGCCCTGGGCATCCGCCACGTGGGCAAGAGTGTGGGCGAGGTCATCGCCGAGCGATTCCTGTCGATTGACAAGCTCATCTTGGCGAGCGAAGAGGACATCGCCGAGTGCGAGGGCATCGGTCCCAAGATTGCGGCAAGCGTCAAGCAGTTCCTGGCCGTGCCCGAGAACCTTGCCGTGCTGGAGCGCCTGCGTCAGGCGGGCCTGTCGCTCGAGGTCGACTTGGGTGCCGCGCACGCGCAAGCCGCAGCCGACGCTGGCGTGGCAGGCGAGCTTGCCGACGCACAGCCACTCGCGGGTCTGACCTTCGTGCTCACCGGCACGCTCGTCAACCGCACGCGCGACGAGGCGGGCGCGGCGCTCAAGGTGCTCGGCGCCAAGGTTTCGGGCAGTGTGTCAAAGAAGACGAGCTATCTGGTCGCCGGCCCCAAAGCGGGCTCCAAGCTCACCAAGGCCGAGCAGCTGGGCGTACCCGTGCTGGATGAGGATGCACTCGAACAGATCTTGGCTACTGGTCAGGTGCCCCAGGCTTAGGACATCGATAGCCAAATTGAAGAACCGCCCGGAAGCACGATGCCTTCCGGGCGGTTCTTACTTTGCTGGGGCAACGGGCACCGTGATCTGCGTCATGTAGGTTGCTGAGGGTGATCCTGCGGACCGGTGCCGTCCCGGAGCGATAAGAGATTCATGCAGGGCAGAGGGGCCTCACAATGATGGTTGTCTCCATTGCGGCGGTCTTTGTATACTTTAACATTAACATTAACGTATATACTTAGCAGTGAAGATATATGTTGAGAGGAGCAGTTATGGTTACCGTCGCGTTTTCGGAACTGCGCCAAAACCTTACGCAGGTGGCCGAAAAGGTTGCCAATGAGGGCGAGGAGGTTGTGGTCTTCAAGCGGAGCAAGCCGTTGTTCAAGATCGTGCCGCTCGACTATGAAGGTCCAGTTACGGTGGAATATGACGCTGCCCAGGAGCGTGGGGGCGCAAAACCGACGTGCGGCACGGGCAAGCCCAAGCGCGACGTGGGTACGATGTGGCATCCCAAGATCACCTGGAAGGAGATCCGTGAGATGCTCGCGGAGAATGAGGACTACCAGGAATATCTCGATATCGTGGCTAACATGCCAAAGGGAACGCCGCTCGATACGATGACGGTTGAAGATGAAAAGCGCGTCGCGAGGGAGCGCTACCTATGAGGGCATTTCTCGATACCAATTTTCTGCTCGATTGCGTGCTGCCGGGCCGGCCGGAGCACGCAGCGGCGCAAACGATCAAGGGGCTCGTCGACGTGGGGCTTATCGAAGGCGTTGTTTCGGCCTGCTCTCTCAAGGACGCGTACTACATTCTCACCAAACAGGCCGGCGAGGCGCGCGGGCGCGAGGTAGTGCGCGACTGCCTTAAGAGCT
>CAJKEF010000187.1 GCA_905198825.1 uncultured Collinsella sp.
CCCGTCACCAAAAAGATGTCCGCATGCTTGGGGTTGCCGGTGTTGACCACGCCAAACCGCTCCGCATCGAACAGCGGCGTGAGCGAGGCCAGCACCTCGATATCGCATCCGTTGCAGCTCGAGCCGTCGTAATGAATAACCCACGGCGAGCGCGACATTTTATGATCCATGAATGCCGCCTCCTAAATAAACACGTCGACGAGGATGGGCATAAGGTTGAGCAGGCCAAACACCAGCGCCACGCCCCATCCGAGCTTAAAGCAGCTGCGCCAGGTGCTGCGTGCGAAGGTGTTGTCGATCAGGACCTCGACAAAATACGTCGCGGCCATCACGACCAGGGCCACGACCCAGCTCACCGGGTTGTCCCAAACAAAGAACATGCCCACCCACATCAAAAACAGCACGGTCTCGCACCAGTGCATAAGGGTCATCTTGGCCAGCGTGCCGCCGCTCATCTCGGTGGCGACGCCCTGGACAATCTCCTGATGCGCATGATGCGAGTACGAAAGGTCAAACGGCGATTTGCGCAGCTTGATGGTAAGCACCGCGAGCAGCGCGAGGAAAATGGGCGCGCTGTACACGATGATGGGGGCCGACTGCCCCGTCACAGCAATGGAATCGAAGCTGTCGGTGGCAAGGTACAGGCCCACACTCATCAGCAGAACGGCGGGCTCGTAACTCATGACCTGCAGCAGCTCGCGGTCGGCGCCGACCTGGGCAAACGGGCTTTGCGTCGAGGCGGACGCCAGCACCACAAAGATCGCGGCGAGCGTCACCATAAAAGCGCACAGCAGCGTGTTGGAGCCCGACACAAAGATGCCGCCGCCCACCACGGTAAAGATGAGCGCGCACGCCATGTAGGTGTCGTCCATGGTGTTTACGCTGGCGGGGGCCTTGCGCAGGAGCTTGGCCACATCGTAGAAGGGTTGTAGCAGGCGCGGGCCCACGCGGCCCTGCATGCGAGCCGAAAGCTTACGGTCAACGCCGTCGATCAGGCCACCAACCAAAGGCGCAATCAAGGCAAACGCCACGGTGCCAATAAAGATGCCCACGACGCCCGAACCTTCAAAATACTTGCCGCGCAACACCGAGGGCGCGCTCATGGCAAGCCGCTCGGGCCCAATCCACGCGCAACACAGCAGCGCAAACAAGATAATGCTGCAGCACACGACGCTACCCGCGGGGCCAATACGCTTCTCGCCAAGGGCGTCCTCCGAGTACCAATTGCGCTTTTCGGCCTTCACCTCGCGTCCCATCGAGCCGCGGAAATGGCGATATTTGTCGGTTCCCACGCCCGAAAGGTACACGTTGACGTGCGGCTTATTGCTCACGCGGAACGACGTCAGCAGCACCACGGCGATAAACGCCACGATAACCACCATCAGATACATGGCGTCCTTGCCAATAACGTACGGCACGCGTCCAAACACCATGGCGAGATAGGGCGATACCAGACCGCTCGAGATAACCGGAAACGCCACGCAGCACAGAATCAGCAGCGCGGCGATGGTGTTGAGCGCCATCCATTCGGTCTTATGGACATTGACCTCGACGTTTTGAGCCGTGGGGTCGACGCCCGAAAGCTTGGCAAGCCACTTGCCCCAAAAATAGAACGTCGCGGCCGAGCCAAAGGCAAGCACCATGATCATGAGCACGTTGCCGGTCTGCGCAAACGCCACCAGGGCGCCCCACTTGGACACGAGCATGCCAAACGGCGCCACAAACATGCCCATGATGCCCAGCATCATAAGGCGCGTCAGGTGCGGCATGCGGCTGAACATACCGTCCATGTCCTCGATATTGCGGCTGCCGATATGATGCTCGGCGGTGCCCACGCACAGGAACAGCAGCGACTTGGCCACCGTGTGGAACAGGATCAGGAAGATGGCGGCCCACACGGCCTCGGGCGCGCCGACACCCAAGCAGGCACTGATGAGTCCCAAGTTGGAAATGGTGGAGTACGCGAGCACGCGCTTGGCGTTGCTCTGCGAGATGGCCATGAGGGCGGCGAGCAAAAACGTAATGGCACCCACACTCGTAACCATAAAGCCGGTCACGGGATAGATGGCATAGAGCGGGCTCAGCTTGAGCATCAGGAACACGCCGGCTTTGACCATGGTTGACGAGTGCAGCAGGGCGCTCGTGGGCGTGGGGGCAACCATGGCACCCAGCAGCCAAGTGTGGAACGGCATCTGTGCGGCCTTGGTGAGTGCGGCGAGCGACAACAGAACGACCGGCATCACCAGCAGTGCGGACTGTGCGGTACCGGCGCCGGAAAGCTCGATCATGCCCGAGATGGTCAGCGGCATGCCGTTAACGTGCAGGTACATGAGTCCGGCCAAAAACGCGATGCCGCCCAGCATGTTGAGGATAATCTGGGTGAAGGCGTTCTTGATGGCCTCGGGCGTGCGCGTGTAGCCAATCATGAGGAACGAGCACACGGTGGTGATTTCCCAGCCGCAGAACAACCACTCAAGGTTGTCGCTCGTCACGATGACGAACATGGCCGAGAGGAACAGGAACATAAGCGCCAGGAACTGCGGGCGACGGTCGGGCGCAGTCTGCCCGCGCAGCGCAGCCTCGTGCTCGTCATGGGCCTGGAAGTCCTTCATGTAGCCCAGGGCATACACGCAGATTAGGCTGCCGACAATGCCGACGGCGAGGACCATGATCACGCTCATATAGTCCAGGTAGAGCGGCGTTGCGGTGACGGCTTCGGCCGCGGGCAGCGTCATGGCTGCAAAGGCGAGCGAGCCCACCAGTTGGACTATGCCGAGCACCGTGGTGAGCGCGTTCCTATATTTGTACGCGTTGTATAGGATGACGGCGCACAGAATTACGTCGATGACGGAGCTGATGATCGAGAGCACATGCGAGGTACCGGGGGCAACCTCAAAGCTCTGCGGACCCGTGCCAAAAAACATGACGGCGACTACAACTGTCACCGCCATAATAATGCCGGAGCCTATGAGCCCCACCGCATCGCGGGCGCGGTCACCGCGCGCGAGCAGCATGCCCAGCGCCGGTACCAGCGGAAACAGGGTAAGGAAATACAGTAGCGTCATACCATCACTCCCCCATGCAAAAACGCTGCAATTGTTTAACGTTATAGCTCAATTACGGGGTTGCGGTGGCAGGTTTTCGGTCAACTGGGGAGTTTTAGGCGTACGGGGCAAGGGCACGTCCGCTTTGGAGCAGAGAGACGACGCTCCCCCTATCGCAGCGACAGGCGCGCGGGCCACTGCGCGCGGCTTATTGGCCACTTTGGAGGATGTCCCGACAGGCTCGCGCCGGTCCAAAAGTTGGCGCGGCAAGAAAAATGCGCCCCTGTGGGCGCACCATCCCGTTTGCTATTCCGCCTTTTTAACGCGCGGCTTGCGACCGCGCGGCTTATCGACCAGTGCGGCCTCACCGCTCTCGCGGTACTGACGGCACCAAGCCTTGACCGAAGACTCGCTGGGAATCTTGTGCTTGATCATGGCCTCGCGAACCGTCAGGCCGTTTTCCAAACGGTCCTTAACCACGGCGAGCTTTACGTCGTACGAATAGGTGTGATGGCGAGCGCCCGCGTTGAGCACGGCATCGGCACCGCCCACGGCATACGCGCGGGCCCACTGACGAGCCGTGGCCTGGGGAATGCCAAGCTTTGCGGCGAGGGCGCGGTGACCGACCCCCTCTTGGAGGATCTCGACGGCGCGCTGCCTAACCTCAGGCGCATGCGTGCGAGTCCTAGTTGCTTCCGACATACCTGCCACTTCTTAGCCTTAACCGTTAATCTGCTTTCTTACGTGC
>CAJKEF010000188.1 GCA_905198825.1 uncultured Collinsella sp.
GTACCCAAAGCCCTATCCAGCCAAACGCCCAACGAATGCCAAAGTGTTCAATTGGGTACTAAAGGCCCCCTCGGCCAAACCCCCATTGCGCTATAACTATCAGCCAAAGTTCCCAATGGTGGTACGTAAGGCGAAGGGCCGGCCACGGTTTACTTTCGAACGACTCTGCCACGCAGCCGGAGTGAGAAAGCAAACAGGTGCCGGCCCTTCGCCGCCGGGACACATACCCCCAATTAACTGTTCTTCATGACAATCGAATCCACGACATCAGCCACATTCTCGCAGCAGTCGGCGCAGTACTCCAGGAAAGCGTAGACGTCACGCCAGGCGATGACCTCGAGCGGGTCCTTGCCGTTGACGTGCAGGTTGCGCATAGCGTTGATGTAGAGCTCGTCGGCCTCGGACTCAATCGTGTTGATCTGGATGACGAGTTCGCGCAGGGTCTTGGACTTGCGGTAGTTGGGCAGCTCGACCATCAGGTCCTTCATGGCGCGGCAGGCGTCGGTCACCTTGTGGGCGATCACGATGGCATCGGGATGGATGCTCTGGATGTTGGTGAAGTAGACGCGCTGCACGACGCCCTCGATACGGTCAAGCACAGTGTCGAGCGAGCAGCTCATCAGGTCCAGATCCTCGCGCTCAAGCGGGGTGATAAAGGCAGTGAGCAGGGCATCCTCGAGCTCATGGTGCTTCTTGTCGGCCGCATGCTCAATCGCATGCATCTCTTCGAGCATGCCGTGGATCTGCGCGGGATCAAAGTTCTCAAAAATCTTGATGAGCAACTCTGCGGCCTGGACAGCAAGGTCGGCGCAGGCGACGTAGTTGTCAAAGTAGAACGAATCGGGTTTCTTTGCCATGAGTGGGTCCTTTCGAGGCGAAGACGGGTGGGCGAAGTATTACGGTCCGGATGGACGTTCGGTTTGACTAGATGAACATCATGAACAGCTTGGCCATGACAAAGCTGATGAGTCCGCAGGCGGGGAAGGTGAAGAACCAGGTGAACATCATGTCCTTGACCACGCCGAAGTTGATGGCCGAAAGGCGCTTGACGGCGCCGACGCCCATGATGGCGCAGGTCTTGATGTGGGTGGAGGACACCGGGATACCGGTAAGGGTGGCAAGCAGCAGATTCGCGGCGCCTGCGAGGTCGGCGGAGAAGCCCTGATACTTCTCGAGCTTGACCATGCTCTGGCCGACGGACTTGATGATGCGCTCGCCGCCCACGCTGGTGCCGATGCCCATGGTGGCCGAGCACAGCAGCATAATCCAGATGGGAATGCCGGCATCGCCGACGCTCGTCTGGCCGTTGGCGAAGGCGACACCTAAAAAGAGCACGCCGATAAACTTTTGTCCATCTTGCGCGCCGTGCATAAAGCTCATGGCCGCGGCACTCGCGATCTGAGCGTATTTAAAGAAGACATTGGCACGTCGCCTGTTGGCGGCGGCGAAAAGAATCGAGACGAGCTTGCACAGGACCCAGCCCATGACAAAGCCCAGGCCGATGGAGAGCGCCAGGCCGTAGATGACCTTCATCCACTCGTGGACGTTGACGCTGCTCGCGCCGCCGAGGGCGATAGCGGCACCGGTCAGGCCGGCGATAAGGCTGTGGCTTTGCGAGGTGGGGATGCCAAAACGCGACGCTGTGGCGCCGTAGACGACGATGGAGAACAGTGCTGCGCAGAGGCACGCGAGCGCCATGGTGCTGTTTCCGCCAAAGTCGACGATATGTGAGATGGTGTTGGCGACGCTCGCGTTAAAGTGCGTCATGATGAGCACGCCCAAGAAGTTGAATGCGGCGCTCATGAGAATGGCGGCGCGGGCGGGCATGCAACGCGTAGTGACGCAGGTCGCGATGGCGTTGGGCGCGTCGGTCCATCCGTTGACGAAGATGGCGCCGAGCGCGAGAATCACGGTGACGGCAAGGACTGGGTTCGACACAATTTGGCCGAGGAAGGTTGAGAACGTTACGTCCATATATGGGCTTTCTCGAAGTTTGCAGACACGTTACAAAAACATGATAAATCGTATCACCTCCTGTTGGTTTCTTTACCGAGTTCTGATGGGAGAAGTGAATTTTTTGGCACTAAAATTGAATATTAGCCCTGTTGACCGCGGGTATTCTTTTTGCTAACACGCCATGAGGACACGCGTGCGCGCCCCAACACCCCAAAACCACAGTCTGTTCGCTTTACAACATGCAAACATGCGTTCGATAATAGAGGGCATGGAATATCGACAGACAGACGGCAAAACTCGGCGCGTGCACAAGCAGTATGTGGACGTCGTGGCTCGCATCCTCGCGGGCGGACAGGTCGTGCCGGTCACCGTCTGCTGGGTCGACGGCCGTTGTTTTACGATCGACGAAATTATCTCGACCACTGGGTTTGGCCTGATGGTCCACGGCATCCGTACGGCAACATATAAGGTGCGTTTTGGCGGGCACGCGACCGAGTTGTATCTGGAGGACCAGACGCGCGACCGGGCGGACGGCTCGCAGGCGCACGTGATGCGTTGGTGGGTCTGGGCCTTTGATCGTACGCTTGAGGGCGAGCGCCGTAGGTAAGGACGTGCGGCATTCGGGTACAATGGCAGGAATCTTGTCACCTACGGCGCTGTCGTGCGCTTTTTGAAAGGACGAAGTATGAACGATATCCAGGGCTATCAGAACGGCCCCATCGAGACCGGCGCAAGTCGCGCCAAGGAGATGTCGCCGCGCGCGTACAATCTCGCCATGTCTGCTCTCATCTTCTTGGGCTTTTGCGCCATGGGCGCCGGTGCTTACTTTACGAGCACCATGGCGTTTGCCCGCATGATGATGAGCGGCGCCGCCTTGCCGCTGGTCTTTGGCTCGTTTATTTTGACCATCGTCGGCATGGTCATGATGTCGGCCGCCGCGGGCAAGCAGTCTGTGGGTCTGTCCCTTGTGGGCTACGTAATCTTTGCGAGTACCTTTGGCCTGACCGCGTCGTTTGGCCTTGCCAACTATGACCTGCCCACTATCAACACCGCCTTTATCGCCACCGCTGCTATCACCTTTGTCTTCGGTGCGCTGGGCGTGACCTTCCCCAAGTTCTTCCAGCGTGTGTACGGCATTGGTTTTGGCATCCTGCTTGCCACGATTCTGGTCGAGATCGTGCTGATGTTTATGGGCGTCTCGCAGTCCATCACCGACCTGATCGTGATCGTGGTATTCGCCGGCTTTATTGGCTACGACACCTATGTTGCCACGACGGTGCCGCCCACGCTGCCCAACGCCGTGCTCATGGCATCCAACCTGTTCGTGGACATCATCAATGTGTTCCTGCGCATCCTGAACATCCTTGGTCGTCGCGACTAGCGCCAAATTGCAGCGGTGCTTGCGCACGTGTAAATCGATGCGGAAGGCGGTCCTTCGGGGCCGTCTTTTTTGTGCGTGGCGGGGTATCATGGATGGAAAAGCCGATAGCGGCAGAGACCGAGAAAGGTGACCACTTATGGCAGACGTTGACAACAGGAACCGTAACCGCAGGCCCAATCGCGCGGGACAGTCCAATCCCAAGCGCGAGGCCCGTGCCAAGGCCGCCGAGCGTCACGTGGTGACTGTGTCCGAAGCGTGCGCCAAGGATATCGAGCGCTCGCTTGCCGGCGTGCGCGAGTTCGATGGCATGCCTGCCGGATTTATCGCGGCGATGAAGGCCAAGGCCCACGCGGCCGACGCTGCCGAGGAACAGGTTGCCGAGGAGTCTGAGACCGCCGAGGTTGCGTCTGCCGAGACCGAGGTTG
>CAJKEF010000189.1 GCA_905198825.1 uncultured Collinsella sp.
GCGCCTACGTTGTAACCGAAAACGGCGACTACAAGGTCATGGGCCGCGGCAAGCGCGAGATTATGGACGGCGATACCGTTGCCGTGAGCATTAAGAACAGCCCGCATGGCGAGCGTCGCGCCGTGATCGAGGGCGTGGTTGAGCGCGCAGCTATAAGCGTGGTGGGCACGTACCAGACCGCCGGTCCGCTCGGTGTGATTGAGCCGCTCGATTCGCGCCTGAAGGCCGACTTCTTCATTTTGCCCGAGGATACCTCGGCGGATCGTCTGGGTGTCCACCCGGGTGATGCTGTTGTCGCGCGCATTTTGACCTACCCGACGCGCCTGGAATCGGGCACTGTGACGATCGAACGCCGCATTGGCGGAGATGACGCGCCCGATTTGGGCGTTCAATATGTGATGGCGCGTTACGGCTATACCGATAGCTATCCCGAGGCCGCGCTAGACGAGGCCGAGGGGCTTTCGCTCGATGTGTCCGCGGCGCTTAAGGACCCGCTCCGCCGCGATCTGCGCGACCGCTTTGTCATCACGATCGACCCGGTCGACGCGCGCGACTTTGACGATGCCATTTCGCTGGAGCGTACGCTCGAGGGTGGCTACAAGCTGGGCGTGCATATCGCCGACGTTTCACACTATGTGGCTTGGGACGGGCATATCGATCTTGAGGCTCGCCATCGCACGACATCGGTGTATCTGGCCGATCGCGTGCTTCCCATGCTGCCCGAACGCCTGTCCTGTGACCTGTGCTCGCTTCGCCCTGACGAGGACCGTCTTGCGTTTACCGTCGATATCGAGCTCGATGCGCAGGGTCGCGTGCGGCATTACGATCCGTACCCCAGCGTGATTCGCTCGCGTGTGCGTATGGACTATGACGGCGCCGAGGCGCTGCTGGTGCGTGCCGGCGCGGTTGAGTATTCGGTGCTGGAAGGCGCCGCCGAGGATGTTGCGGCTGCCGAGACCTCGCGCGAGGAAGCGCTTGAGCGCGGTCTTGCGTGCGAGGAGACCGCCCGCGGCTACAACATCGACCTCGGCGATTTCCTTGTCGCCGCCAACGAACTCGCCGAACTTCGCCGTCGTATTCGTCGCGCCCGCGGCTCAGTCGATTTTGACACGGCCGAGATTCGCGCTCTGTTGGATGAGGGCGGAGTACCCGTGCAGATTGTGGCGCGCGAGCGTTCGTGTGCCACGTCGCTTATCGAGGAAGCCATGCTGCTCGCCAACGAGTGCGTTGCAGAGTGGCTGGCAGACCGTGATATCGAGGCCTGCTATCGCGTGCATGAGGATCCGAGCCCCGATAGCCTGAACGGTGCCGCCGTTGCGCTGGCGCAGCTAGGCATCATCGACGATCGCCGTGCTGCCGGTATTGCCCTGGGGAGCCCCGATGAGCTGCAGGCTGCAGTCGATGCTGCCGCCGGTACGGCCAACGCACCGCTCGTTAACACGCTGCTTCTGCGCAGCATGCAGCGCGCGCTGTACAAGCCGCGCAACGAGGGCCACTTTGCGCTCGCCGCGCCGTGCTACTGTCACTTTACGAGTCCCATCCGTCGCTACCCCGATCTGGTGGTGCACCGCGTGCTCAAACTGCAGTTGGCCTATGAGCAGCTCGGCGGCAAGGACGCCTTGGTCCGTACGCCGCGGCTGATCGGCAAGGGGCGCGAGTCGCTGCCGCGCATTCTGCCGCAGATCTGCCGCGCATGCAGCGATGCCGAGCGCGCGGCAGATGCCGCCAGCCATGCGACGCAAAAGATCAAGATTGCCCAGTACTATGAGGACCGTCTGGGCGAGCGCTATGCCGGAACCGTCTCGTGGGTTAGCAGCATGGGCCTCTTTGTGCGCTTGGACCTAACACAGGTCGAGGGCCTGGTTTCAATTAAGGGTTCGACGAGGATGCGCTTACGCTGACGGGCGCCGACACGGGGACTCGTTACGAGCTGGGGCAGCGCGTGATCATCGAGGTCTCGCGCGTCAATACCACGCGTGGGCACTTGGACTTTAAGCTTATCCATTAGCCAAATCCCGACTCATGGTGGGGGAGCGGAGGGCGGCCTTTCGGGACCGCCCTTCGCATTTGAATCGTGGCTACCTTGCCGTCTGCTCGGCCGCCCGCTTACCTGCTATTTGAGAGGTAGAACCTACCAAAATAAACCTGTCCCTTTTTGGCAGGTTTACAAGAAAGCGGGGATGAGATGGCGACGGTGTACGGTTATGCGCGGGTGAGTTCGCGCGATCAGAACCTTAATCGGCAGCTGGATGCGCTGGGCGCCTATGGCGTGGGCTCGGCGAATATTTATGCCGACCATGCGAGCGGCAAGGACTTCGATCGGCCGCGTTATCGCGAGCTGCTGCACGTCCTGGGAGACGGGGACGTGCTGGTGGTGCTTTCTATCGACCGACTTGGCCGTAATTACTCCGAGATTCTTGAGGAATGGCGACGCATTACCAAGGAGCTTGGGGTTGCCATTGTGGTGTTGGACATGCCATTGCTTGACACGCGTGCTAGGGCCAGCGGCGCGCCGGATGTGACCAACGCCCTGATTGCCGATATTGTGTTGCAACTGCTGAGCTACGTGGCGCAGGTGGAGCGCGAGAATATCCATCGGCGCCAAGCGGAGGGAATTGCAGCGGCGCGGGCGCGAGGGGTCCGTTTCGGTCGACCTCGCAAGCCGTGCCCTCCTCAGTTTGAGCTAGTGCGCGATAGCTATGAGGCGGGCGATATTACCCGCAGCCAAGCAGCAAAGTGCCTGGGCGTGTGCGTGGGGACGTTCGATCGCTGGATGCGCGAGGCGGGGTAGGGGTTTGCGTCGCTTTGTCGCTTCCTGTTGCGATTCAAATTTTGATACGGTGACGATGTCATTTGGGGCTACACTCGCTGATATTCAAAAAAAGGAGGTTGGCCCTTGGCGCGCGTAAAACAAATAATCGGATGGACCGCGATTGTTCTGTTCGCTGTAACGCTGGCGGGCATCTGGGTGCTGACGGAGCAAAATGCGGTGGAGACGTCGTTGCTGAGCGAGTCCACCGCGCGTGTGGTGGAGGGTCAGGCCACGGGCGTTCAGGCTGCCGATGCCACGGGTGAAGCCCAGACGGAGAACGGAATGACCGGGGGCACCGATTCGGCTGCCTCGAATGTCCGGTCTGGCCGACTTGCTTCCATTCGCATGTGGGTGGGCGCGAACGTCCGTCGCGTTGCCCATACCGTAGAGTTTTTCTTCGTCGGATTGTTCGCCTCGGTGGTCGTGGCTTGCTTTTCCAGGCGTCCGTGGAGCGTGTGCTCCCGTTGCGTGCCCGTATTGCTCTTTTGCGCCGCCTGCTCCGTTGGCGATCAGGTACATAAGATCTTTGTTCCCGGCAGGCATTTCGACGTTATCGATTTAGGATTCGATGCTGCGGGCTATGTCACCGCCATGCTGTTGGTATTGCTGGCGGCGGCGTTGGTGCGCCATGCGATTCGGCCGATCGGCGCCCATGCGAGGCGCTAGCCTTAAGGCGAGACATCGCGACTGCCTATGCTTCGACATTGACTACAATAACGGCTGCAATCGCGAGTGGTCGTCGATGTGCAGTTTTCCAGACACTTGTTTTCTCTAAGAAAGGAAATCCCATGGCGGTATTGTTTGTTGAATATCCCAAGTGCTCGACCTGTAAGAAGGCCAAGGCATGGCTGAAGGAGCATAAAATCCCAATTGAGGAGCGCCATATTGTAGA
>CAJKEF010000190.1 GCA_905198825.1 uncultured Collinsella sp.
TGCGGCGCGACGCGTCGGGTTTGGGTTGGGGTTACCTGCGCGCCTTGCCTTGGTTGGCCACGGCGTCGATCTTGGCGGCGATGGTCGCCGGGTCGCCGATGTAGCGCTTGTCGAGGACGTTGAAATCGGCATCGAAGGTGTAGACGAGCGGCACGCCGGTGGGGATGTTGACCTTGAGGATCTCCTCGGGCGTGAGGTGCTCGAGCTTCATGACGAGAGAGCGCAGGGAGTTGCCGTGTGCGGCGATGAGTACGCGCTTGCCGGCGAGCATCTGGGGGCGAATCTCGTCTTCGAAATAAGGCCAGGCACGGGCTATCGTGTCCTTGAGGCACTCGGTGTAGGGCAGCTGGTCGGGTGCGACATCACGGTATTGCTCCTGGGTGTGGGGATCGCGCGCGTCGTTCGGCTCGAGTGCCGGCGGGCAGATATCGAAGGAGCGGCGCCAGATGAGCACCTGTTCGTCGCCGTGCTCCGCCGCGGCATCGGCCTTGTTGAGACCCTGCAACGCGCCGTAGTGGCGCTCGTTGAGCTTCCAAGATTTGATGACGGGCAGCCACTCGCGATCCATTTGGCCGAGCACGATGCTGAGGGTGTGGATTGCGCGCTTGAGGCGCGAAGTGTAGCAGACGTCAAAGTCGAAACCGGCTTCTTTGAGGGCTCGACCGCCTGCGGCGGCTTCTTCGCGGCCCGTGTCGGTGAGCTCAACATCGGTCCAGCCGGTGAACAGGTTGAGTCTGTTCCACTCGGATTCTCCGTGCCGGATAAGGACGAGTTGCATCGTCTGTTGGTCTGTCTGGTGTGCCATAGGGGCCTCCTTAATGTGGCACGGCGCGCGTACCGTTTGCTTGACGCCGCAAAGGATACCCGTTTTAGGCTCAAAAGTTAACCAAGTCTAACAAAATTGTTGTATTTGAATAGGCTGGCGAAAGAGGGCTGCCGAAATGTCTCGATCTGTAACAACTAGGGATGGAAATTGGGCCTAGTTGTTACAGATTGAGATGTTTGGAGCGGTGAGCTTACAGGCCGAACTTGGGGCCCTTGTTGTCGTTCTTGAGGTCGGCGGTGTCCACTCATGGGGCGTGCGTTACGCGATTGTTTCGAAACGGGTGGGAAACACAACGGGCCGGCGATGCTCCTACTATGCCTATTCAACTGACTGTCTAATAATCTAGGGGAGGATCGCGATGCAGGCAGATTCCGCTCAGCAGCAGGGCCTTTATCGCCCCGAATTCGACCACGATGCATGTGGCATCGGCGCGCTTGCCGATATCAACGGCGAGCGCCATCACCAGATTCTGGACGACGCACTGTCCATTCTGGTCAACTTGGAGCACCGCGGCGGCACCGGACTCGAGAAGAACACCGGCGACGGCGCCGGAATCCTGTTCCAGGTTCCGCATCACTTTTTCCGTAAAGAGGCCCAAAAGTGCGGCCAGATTCTGCCGGCAGAGGGCGACTATGGCGTGGCCATGCTGTTCTTCCCGCAGGACGACAAGGGCGTAGAGGATGCCCGCCGCGTGTTTGAGGAGGGCTGCGCCGAGGCTGGCGTGCCGCTGCTCTTTTGGCGCGAGGTGCCGGTCGACCCGCACGACCTGGGCGAGACGGCCCGCGCCTGTATGCCTACCATCTTGCAGGCCTTTCTGGGCCGTCCGGACGACACGCCCGCCGGCGATGCCTTCGAGCGCCGCCTGTACGTGTGCCGCCGCACCATCGAAAAGAAGGCCGACGCCGAGTTTGCCCTGCGCGACAAGATTTTCTACGTGTGCTCTATGAGCTCGCGCACCATCGTGTACAAGGGCATGCTGGTCGCCACGCAGATGCGTCGCTTCTTCATCGACCTCAACGACGCCGCCGTCAAGACGGCCGTGGCGCTCGTCCACTCGCGCTACTCCACCAACACCACGCCCAGCTGGGAGCGCGCGCACCCCAACCGCTTTATCATCCACAACGGCGAGATCAATACCCTCAAGGGCAACGTCAACTGGATCCGCGCCCGCGAGCCCAACCTGTACAGCCCCGTGCTGCAGCATGATCTTGAGCGCGTGATGCCCATCATCAACCGCGAGGGTTCCGACTCCGCGATTCTGGACAACGTGCTCGAGTTTTTGGTTATGAACGGTCGCCCGCTTACGCGTGCCGCGTCCATGTTGCTGCCCGAGCCGTGGGACCATAACGACAGCCTGAGTGAGGAGCGCCGCGCCTACGACGCTTACCAGTCCATGCTCATGGAGCCGTGGGACGGCCCTGCCGCCATCGCCTTTACCGACGGCCGTACCCTGGGTGCTGCTCTCGACCGCAACGGCCTGCGTCCCGCCCGCTACTATGTGACGCGCGACGGTCGCTTTATGCTGGCAAGCGAGGTGGGCACCATCGAGGTGAGCCCCGAGAACATCCTGACGAGCGGCTGTCTGGGACCGGGCCAGATGCTCGAGGTCGATTTTGCCCGCGGCCGCGTCATCTACAACGACGAGCTGCGCGCCCGTTACGCCAAGGAAAAGCCCTACCGTGATTGGATTGCCGAGGAGACGCTGACCGTTGACGCGCTCGATGAGCCCGTTGCGACAATGCCCGCCGAGGACGCCGAGGTGCCCGCCGCCGTGCGCATGGCCAAGCTCGGCTACCACTGGGATGACGTCGACGAGGTCGTGCGTCCCATGGCCCAGCAGGGCAAGGCCCCGCTCGCCTCGATGGGCATCGACGCGCCGCTGGCCTGCCTGTCCAAGAAGACGCGCTCGTTCTTTGACTACTTCTATCAGCTGTTCGCCCAGGTCACGAACCCGCCGATCGATGCCCTTCGCGAGCATATGGTCACCTCGACCACGCTCTACCTGGGCAACCACGGCAACCTGCTCGAGGACTCCCGTACGGCCTGCCAGCTGGTGCGCCTGGAGCGCCCGCTGCTGAGCGAGGAGGAGTTCGACCGCATCTGCGCCATCGACCGCGTGGGCTTTAAGACCCGTCGCTTCCGTGCCGTGTACCGCCGCGATGCCGGCGAGGGCGCGCTGCAGGCTGCGCTCAAGCAGCTTGCAGAGGACGTTGAGGCTGCGGTCCGCGACGGCGTGAACATCGTGGTGTTGAGCGATCGTGCCGCTGCGGGCGAGGTGCCCGTGTCGTCGCTGCTCGCTGTGGGCTGCGTGCACAACCACCTGATCCGCGCCGGCGTGCGTACCTTTGCCGACATCGTGGTGGAGTGCGGCGACGCTGTGTCCCCGCATGACTTTGCAGCGCTGGTGGGTTACTCCGCTAGTGGCATCTATCCGTACAACGCACATGCGTGCATCAGCGATCTAGCGGCACACGGCGACCTGGACGTGACAGCCGAGCAGGGCATCGCCAACTACAACAAGGCTGCGACAGCGGGCATCGTCTCCATCATGTCCAAGATGGGCATCTCCACGGTGCAGAGCTACCATTCGGCGCAGATCTTCGAGGCCGTGGGCTTTACGCCGGAGTTCGTCAACGCGTACTTCGCCGGCACGGTGAGCCGTGTGGGCGGTATGGGTGTCGAGGACGTCGAGCGCGAGCAAAGCGAGCGCTACGACGCTGCGCTCGCTATCCTTAAGAGCCCGGCTCCCGAGCAGCTGCCCACGTTGGGTCTGACCAAGTGGCGCCCGCTCGGCGGCGAGGATCACCTGATCGACCCTCAGACCGTCTACCTGCTGCAGACCGCCTGCCGCGAGGACAGCTACGACACCTTTA
>CAJKEF010000191.1 GCA_905198825.1 uncultured Collinsella sp.
CAAATTGTTCGCCTTGGGCGGCGCGCAGCGTCGAGCCGTTACGCGGTTTGGCAAAACCGCGTAACCCTAGTAGTTGGCTTCGTAGCCGTTGCCGTCGCCGGTGGGCTCTTCGTAGTAGTCCGAATCGCTCGAATCGCTTGAGTCATCGGAATCGTCAGAGCTGACCGATGAGGTTGCGGTACCGTTTGCGTAGTCGTCAGACGTGTTGTTGTTCAGGTCGCCGATCGTAGAGCTGGAACCGTCGGAAAGACCCATGGTGTTGGGACCCTTGGGATCCTTGCCGGCATCGACGCGCTCCATCATTTCCTTGAGCTCGTCCTCGTAGACAAAGACGTAGCTCACACCGTCGATCATGGAGCTGTCGTCGGCGTACGAGGGCAGGTTGGCCGAGTAGATACCGTCGACATCCATACCGCGCATGGCGTTGACCGTAGACACGATATCCTGAACGCTCATATCGGTTACGAGCATATCGGACAGCGAATTAACCAGGCCAAAGATCTTCGTGGCATCGAAGTTATTGAGAATCTGGTTGGCAAGGGCGCCAAGCACCTGACGCTGATGGCGCATGCGCGTGTAATCGCCGTCGGCATAGGTGTAGCGGCAGCGGGCATAGGTAAGGGCAGTAGCGCCGTCCATATGCTGCTGACCAGCGGTAATCTTAATATCCAGGTGCTCGGGATCGTCAACATCATCGGTTGCGTTAATGTCGATACCGCCAACCGAATCAATCAGCGCCTGCATACCGTCGAAGCTGACCTCGGCATAGTGGGAAATCTGAACACCGCACAGCTCGTTGACCGCCTCGACCATGGCCTCGGCGCCGCCAACGGTATGGCAGGCGTTGATCTTCATGGTCTCGCCCTTGTACTCGACCTTGGTGTCGCGCGGAACGGAAATGAGCGTCGCCTGTTTTTGCGTGGGGTCGATGCGTGCCAGGATAATCGAGTCGGCACGATACGTATCCTCGCCCGGACGACCGTCGGTACCAAGAAGCAACACGTAGAACGGATCTTTTGCCTCATTGGTATCGACCAGAATCTGGCGCAGGTTGTTGGTAATGACATTGGAGTCGCCAAGCTTGCCCATGATAGTGGCAAACCACAGACCCGCAGCAGTCGTGGCGCTCAGCAGCACGCCGAGTACGGCGATGAGAGCTACGCGGCGAACCGTGCGGCCGCGACGGCGCTGACGGGCGCGCTCGGAATAGCGTGCGACATTGTCGCGGCTGTAGATCTTGGCCTGCGCACCAGTCGAGGGTCTTCGGGTGTTATCCGCTAGGGGTTTCTTGTTAAACATAGGCAACCTGCATTAGTAGATGACGGGATCGGGAACGGTGGCATGTTCGACATGCGCGCCAAGCGCCTGCAGCTTTTCGACAAACTGCTCGTAGCCACGTTTGATGTGATGGATGGCCGAGACCTCGGTAACGCCATCGGCGATAAGACCGGCAACCACAAGCGCCGCGCCGCCACGCAGGTCGGGTGAGGTGACCTGTGCGCCCGAGAAGCCCTTGACGCCGTGAATCATGGCGTGATGGCTCTCGATACGAATATCGGCACCCATACGCACGAGCTCGGAGGCGAACATGAAGCGGTTCTCGAAGATGTTCTCGGTAATTACGGAGCTTCCGTCGGCAAGGGCCGAAAGCACCATGATCTGCGCCTGCATGTCGGTCGGGAAACCCGGGAACGGAAGCGTCTGGATATCGACCGGCCTGATGCGCTCAACGCGATTGACGTGGACGCCGTTCTCGATACGCTCGCACTCGATGCCCATAAGTTCCATCTTTTTGAGCACCATTCCCAGGTGGATGGGGCAGAAGCCCGTAACATCGACGCCGCGCTCATCGGCCATGAGGGCGCCGGCGACGATAAAGGTGCCGGCCTCGATGCGGTCACCCACCACGCAATGGGTAACGGGATGCAGCTCCTCCACGCCCTCGATGGTCACGACGGGCGTGCCTGCGCCGACGATCTTGGCACCCATCTCGTTGAGCATGTTGGCAAGGTCGACGATCTCGGGAGCCATGATGAGGTTCTCGGTGGCGCCCACGCTCGCGAATTCGAGCGTGACGGTGGTGCCGTGCAGACCCTGGGGAGCACTGGCGTTGATGTAGCCGTGGGCGGTGTCGAACTCGACGCCCAGAGCCTCGAGACCCAAGATATGCATATCGATCTTGCGAGCACCCAGGTTGCAGCCGCCCGGCATGGCGATCTTGGCGCGATGGAAGCGGCCCAGCAGGGGTCCCATCACGGCGGTGGAAGCACGCATCTTGGCGACGAGCTCGTAGGGGGCCTCCCAAGAATCGACCTGAGAGGTATCAATCTCGAGCGTGTGCTCGTCGAGAACATCGATCGTAGCGCCCATGCCCTTGAGCACCTTGCCCATCACGTGGACATCGGAAATATCGGGCACGTTCTGCAGCGTCGTCTTGCCCGGCGCCAGAAGCGTTGCCGCCATGAGTTTGAGTGCGGAGTTCTTGGCGCCCGAAACGGGCACGGAGCCTCCGATGGCGTGGCCACCCTCAACGCGGATAATATCCAAGGTCTACCCTTTCAAAAAGCATGCCCGGGATGGCTGAGCCATCCCGGGCATGATGTGTTCGCAAATGGTCGAACGCTAAATCGTTTGACTATTGGGCAAGCTTGAGCTTACACCATGCGATTTCATTATAGAGGTAGGCGCGGCGTGCATCATCCTCCGACAAATTACCCAGCTTCTCTTCAAAACCTTGAATATCAGCTTTAAGCTTGTCGGCATCGACGGTCGCCAAATCGCAAGCGCGCTCGGCGAGGACGGTCACGACATCGTCCGCGACCTGGGCGTAGCCGCCGACCACGGCAAACGTGTGGTCGACAGTGCCCATGGCCTTATCGGAAACGCGAACGTAACCGCGGTCGATCGTGCAGATTTCGCTGGAGTGAGCAGGTAAAACGCCAAACTCGCCATCCGTAGACGGAATCGACACAAACGCAGCGTCACCCTCATAGGCGAGGCTCACGGGGCACACGATGCGGATACGCATAACCTACTTCTCCTCCATCTTGCGGGCGCGCTCGCGCACGTCCTCAATCGTGGAGGCATAGCGGAATGCCTGCTCGGGCAGGTCATCGGCCTTGCCGTCGACAATCTCGGCGAAGGAGCGGACGGTATCCTCGACGCGGACGTAGACACCGGGGTTGCCGGTGAACTTCTCGGCAACGTGGAAGGACTGGGAGAGGAACTGCTGGATCTTACGGGCCCGGTTGACCGTAAGGCGCTGCTCCTCGGACAGCTCGTCCATACCCAGAATGGCGATGATGTCCTGAAGGTCGGAGTACTCCTGCAGGAGCTCCTGGACCTTGACGGCGACACGGTAGTGCTCCTCGCCGACGATCGAGGGATCGAGGGCGTCGGAAGAAGACGCGAGCGGGTCGATGGCCGGGAACAGGCCGAGCGACGAAATGCTACGCGAAAGGACCGTGGTGGCATCGAGGTGCGTGAACGTCGTGGCAGGCGCCGGGTCGGTCAGGTCGTCTGCAGGGACGTAGACGGCCTGGACGGAGGTAATGGAACCCGTCTTGGTCGAGGTAATGCGCTCCTGGAGGTCGCCCATCTCGGTTGCCAGCGTGGGCTGGTAACCAACGGCGGAGGGCATACGGCCCAGCAGTGCGGACACCTCGGAACCTGCCTGGGAGAAGCG
>CAJKEF010000192.1 GCA_905198825.1 uncultured Collinsella sp.
AAGCTGCCGCGCAAGACGGTGAGCCAGAGCTACGAGCTCGAATACGGCACCGACTCTATCGAGATCCACGCCGATGCCATTACCTCTAAAGATACCGTGTTGATTCTGGACGACTTGGTCGCGACGGGCGGAACCGTCGAGGCAACAGGTAAACTGGTGCGAGATATGGGCGCAAAGCTTGTGGGTTACGGTTGTATCCTCGAGCTTGCGTTTCTCAACCCGCGCAAGAAGCTCACGCCTTCCAACGAGGACGTCGAGCTCTTTAGCCTGGTAACGGTGGACTAGCCGCTACCCTTAGATACCGGAAAGGAAGCTCCATGCGCACAGCAAATACGCACAAAAACATGGCACGCTGCGCTGCTACGGCAACCCTCGCTTGTGTTTTGGGCCTGGGCCTCGCGGCTCCGGCCTATGCCGATACCGCATCCGACCTTGCCGCTGCTCGTACCAAACTCGAGCAGATCGGCACGCAGACCCAGCAAATTCATGAAGAACTCTCCGCACAGACGCAGGAGCTTGATCAGACTGCAGGCGAGATCACGCAAAAGCAGCAAGAGATTGCCGAGGGCCAGGCAAAGCTTTCGAGCTACGTTGCCGGTGAGTACAAGACCGGCGGTCTGAGTCTCCTTCAGGTTCTGACGGGCGTCGACGATCTGGGCGACATGCTCAATCGTCTGTTCTATTACGGCAAGGTTTCCGACAAGCAGGCCCAGACCATTCAGGATGTCAAGGACCTTAAGCAGCAGCTCACCAATAAGCAGGCCGAGCAGGAGAAGAACGTCGCCGCCACGCAAAAGAAAGTCGACGAGCTCAACGCCCAGCAGGCCGAGGCTCAGAGCGTCGTCAGTTCCCTGGACTCGCAACTGCAGGCCGAGCTTGCCGCCGAGGCCGAGGCCAATGCGGCTCTGCAGGCCGGCATAAATGCCAGCACAGCCGAAAAGGCCACGGTAAGCAACGACACCGCCGGTACGACTGAGAACACTAACAAAGGTGGCGGTACGACCAATGACGGCGGCAACACGCCTGCCCCCACTCCCACGCCCGCTCCTGCCCCTACGCCGCAGCCCGCTCCGGCTCCGGCTCCGGCTCCAACCCCTTCGGCGCCGAGCCAGTCCGTTGACGGCGGCAGTGTTGTTTCGCGCGCCTACAGCAAGCTTGGTTGTGCTTATTCCTGGGGCGGCATTGGCCCGGACAGCTTTGACTGCTCCGGCTTTGTGAGCTACTGCCTCACCGGTCGCTACTGCCGTTTGGGCACCACCGGCACGTTTATGGGTTGGACGCGCGTTTCCGATCCTCAGCCGGGTGACGTTGTGGTCAACTCTTACCACACCGGCATCTATATTGGTGGCGGCCAGATGATCCATGCTTCCGACTACAACACGGGCGTTATCATCAGCTCTGTCGCAGCCGGCATGAACAACAACTACATTTTCGTGCGCTACTAATTTTTTACTACAGCGAATGAACGTGGGCCTCGCGATCTTGAATCACGAGGCCCATTCTATTTGCCCCAACCGTTTGCCATAAGATCAGTACGGCTATCTAGTATTCAAAACTAGATAGCCGTCCAATCAATCAAAAAGATGGCTATAATTGTTGGGGAACAAATAGAAAGGACCCTCAATGAGCTGGGCGCTTATCTCCGATTCGAGCTGCAATCTTCGCGATTGGCAGCCAACCACACCTCATACCACCTTTGCATTTGCACCCCTTAAGATCCGAGTGGGGGAGCGCGAATTTGTCGACGACCTCTCGCTCGATGTTCACGAGCTCAATTGCACCGTGCAGGCGGAGTCGAGCGCTTCTTCGAGCGCCTGTCCAAGCGTAGGGGAGTGGGCCGAACTCTTTAGGCTTGCCGACAAGACGATTTGCATGCCCATCTCCGAGGGAGTCTCGGGAAGCTACAATGCCGCGGCCACCGCACGTGACATGGTGCTTGCCGAAGAGCCCAACCGTCAGATTCATTTGGTTAACTCGCGAGCCGCAGGTGGCAAAATGGATTTGATCTTCCTGCTGTTCGACCGCTATCTTGCAAGCAACCCAGATGCCTCCTTTGAGGACGCCTGCGCCTATTTCGATAGCTTGGAGCAGAACAGCAAGATCCTCTTTAGTTTGTGCAATTACGAAAACCTTGCGAAGGCCGGACGTATCCCTAAGGCGGCCGGCGTTATTGCTAACAAGCTCAATATCCGCATTTTGGGCACGGCGAGCGAAGCGGGCAAAATTGAACTCGTTGGTCACACCCGCGGCGAAAAGAAGATGCTCACCAAGATTGTCGACACCATGGAGGCCGAAGGCTTTACCGGTGGAGAAGTCGTCATCGACCATGTCGAGAATGAGGCGGGTGCCCAGGCACTTGCCAGCCGCATTGTGGAGCATTGGCCCGGCTCCAAGACCATCATCATGCCCTGCAACGGACTGGATTCATACTATGCCGAGATGCACGGGCTCATTATCGGCTACGGCATGGGCGTGGCTTCGGGCCGATAATTTCCAACTAGACAAACGCACGGGCGGGATAAGGGGCCAATGGCTCTTTATCCCGCCCGTCTTATACCTCGGTTAGCTATTAAACCCATTAAACTTTAGATAGCTCATCAGGTACGCCTTCGAAACGAAGGACGATACCGCACTGCGTACGAGCAGCGATTCGCGCGTAACCTGATGTGCGGTATCGGGTACGGGAGTCTGCTCGACGGAAAACGCCGCACGAATCGATGCCTCAAGTTGATCGACTACATAATCGAAAGCAGTCGGAGCGTCGTAACTCAAGCGCTGAATATTAAAGAGCGCCTGAACCGCAGCGATGGGCAGTACCTGCTTAAAAATACAGATAGCAATAAGGCGAGCGATCTGCTCGCGACCATATTGCTTTTTTACCGGAGCAGGCACTAGACCGACCTTTACGTAGTTATTGATCATGGAAGGCGTAATGACGGGCTGCTCCACACAAATCGAAAGCGGCTCCAACCACAGTTCGATGTACTCAATGACCTGATCACGGTAGAGCGTTACATTCGGCAACTGGTTATAGCGCGCCAAGCTGAGCGTATTGAGCTTGCGGACTATATCAGACTGGATAAATGCATCAGGTAGCACCGTGGGCTGAATATCCTCTGGGCTAATGCTAACCGACGTATCGGACATAGGAATGACATGTTTAACGTGATTCATATGGTGCCTCCGTTCATTTTTTATATTGTATTCTAGATTATCTAGTTTTGCATACCACAATGAACGATATGATCGTCGGCTTTGGCTCGGGTCCGGCCGCAAGATAACTGGCTCAGACTTTGCACAACAAAACATCCCGCGACAACGTTGCCTTAAGCTCGTTGTGCAGGATGTTTAAGTGATAGAACAACCTTACATAAGATATATTATCGTACTTATCCGCGTAGAAAAGCGTATGCGCTGGTAGCCGCTATGGCTCCATCAGAAACAGCGGTCACAACTTGGCGTAACCGCTTGGAACGGATATCGCCGGCAGCAAATAAGCCAGGCGTGCGGGTGGCCATCGATTCGTCGGTCAAAATACCGCCGTCGGGCGCCAAATCCACCAGATGCTCTACAAGCTCGGTATGCGGCTGCGTGCCAGCAAAGACAAAAATGCCAAACGAACCAGGATCAAAGGACTCAGAATAGGTACC
>CAJKEF010000193.1 GCA_905198825.1 uncultured Collinsella sp.
GTACCGCCGATAATGCCGAGCGTCTTGCCCAGCGGGAGTTCCAGCGTCACATCGTCGACGGCGTTGGCAGCGCCCGCGCCAAACGAAAAACTCGCATGGTCAAAGCTCAGCGCGGAAATGGGAGTGGCGCCACCCGCCAGGTCGCTCGGCTCGGGCAGCGCAACCGGCTGATTGCCCTCGTCGGTGATGCTCGGCACGCAATTGAGCACCTCATTGATGCGCGACGCGCTGGCGCTCGCCTTGGTAAAGACAACGACCAGGTTGGCCACGTAGACGATGGAGGTGAGGGTCTGCGTCATGTAGTTCACAAACGCCATGACCCGACCCTGCGTGAGCTCACCCACGTTGACCTGGATGCCGCCCACCCACAGGATGGCGCACACGCCCAGGTTCATCACAAGAAACGTGACGGGGTTAAGGATCGATGAGAGCTTGCCCACCGCGATGGCGACATGCGCCTGATCGTCGGCCGCATGGGCAAAACGTTCGCGCTCGTGGTCTTCGCGCACAAACGCGCGAACCACGCGGGCGCCCGAAAGACCCTCACGGCAAATGAGCGCGATGCGGTCGAGCTTTGCCTGCAGCTGCTTGTAGTACGGGATGCAGCGCGCCATGACAAACCAAAACACCAAGCCGATGGCGGGCGTGCAAATCAAAAAGATGATGCCGAGCTTAAGGTCGATGGCAAGGGCCGCGCACATGGAGCCCACCGCCAGGAAGGGCCAGCGGATGAGCATGCGCACGCCCAGCGCCACAGCGAGCTGCACCTGGTTGACGTCGTTGGTGATGCGGGTGATAAGCGACGGCGTGCCAAAGCGGTCGAGTTCGGCATAGCTCAACTTGTTGATGTGCTGGTAGAGCGCACCGCGGATATCGGTGCCCATGCCCTGCGAGGTGAGCGCCGCCATCTTTTGGCAGACGAGCGTAAACGAGATGCCGATCACAGCCATGGCGCCAAGTACCATGCCGTAGTGGATAACGGCGTTGACATCGTGTGCGCCAATACCCTTATCGATCATCTGGGCAATCACCAGCGGCGTCAGCAGGTCAAAGATCACTTCGATCAGCTTACACGCAGGGCCAATCACCATATACCGGCGAAACTTACCACCAAAACGCCTGAGCAGCTCAATCATGTATAGGCGCTCCCTATCATCATTCACACTCAATCCGAATCATGATAGTACGGTGAGCCCAAAAGAAGCGTAAACAACTCGTCATTTCTAATGGGATTCGGTTTCCAAAGAAGCGGAGAGGCGCGCACCCAGCCAGTGTCGGGTCGACCACTTGGTATACTTGCATTAGTGCTACCAAGTTAGTCGCCGACCCTTGAAATGAGGTGCCGAGATGAACGACATTCTCGCAAGAAGAGCAAGACGAGCAACTGTGGGCATCGCCCTTTCCGCGGCACTTGTCGCGGGAATCGCCCCCGTAACGGCGATCGCTGCAGAAACCAGCGCCCCCACCGGTGCGGCCGTTTCGCAGACGAGCGCCGCCAACGGCAATTCGGGCGCCCCGCAGACAGAAGACGCGGCCGCCGCAAAAGAAAAAGCGTATGCAGCCATGCAGGAAGCGCTCAAAAACCTCGAGGCCGCAAAAGACGCCGCAAGTCCCGAAAAACTTGCGGAAATCGATGATGACATTGCCAGTTTTCAAGAGATCCACGACATGGTGGTGACGGAAGCCGCCAAACGGAGGGAACCCCTGCCCGCCATGCAAGCGAACGTCGATGCAGCCCAAGCCAAATACGATGAGGCCCACAACCGGACAAGCGGCCTTCAGGCAGAATTAGATAAGGTACTCAAGGAGCTCGGCGACGAGGCGCCCAGCACAGCTATTAAGGAGCATATTAAGCAGTTGCGCAGTGAGATCATGTCGGCAGAAAGGCGAGAAGAATCTTGCGAAGATGATCTTCACCGCTACCAACGCCGGCTCGAAAGCCAGGAAAAACAGGTTCAGTATTTCGAAAGTGAGGCAGAGGAAGCTAAAGCCCACATCGACGAGGACATAGCCAAGCGAAATGCGCTCCTTAGCGATTTGGAAAAGGCACAAGCGGCCTATGACGACGCCTGCAAGGCATACGAAGAGGCAAAGGCCGCGGCAGACAAGGCCACCTCGCCCGAGATAACGCAACCGACCGAGACGACGCCTCCCTCCAACTCGGCACAACCGGCCGAGGCAACACAGCCCGCCAGCTCGCCCGCGACCGGCAAAAATACCCCGCCAAGCTCCACCAAGCAGGCGAACTCGAGCAGCAGCAAGCAAGCAAATACGACCGCCGGCAAGCTCGCAAACACGGGCGACGCAGCGCCGAGCACAATCGCACTCGCAGGAATCGCCGCCGCAGGCCTCGGAATAACCGCCACAGCCACACGCCGCCTCAAGAACTCAAAATAGCCGACAGAGCATTCTGCCTTCACCAATCCACAAGCCCAGAGACAAAAAGAGGCCCGTTTCCCCAACCTAGGAAAACGAGCCTCTTTACTTGTAAAAACAAATGGTAATGCCAGTGTCTCTTGAAGCACATCGCCACCGCGCTCCAAACAACGCCAACGAGCAGCATTCCTTAAGGGATAGATTTAATTAGGCTAACGCGCCTTTACGGGTGATTTTTGGACGAAATGGTCCCGGTGCCGGCGGGCTGTTTGGTAGTCGAGCGATCCCGCAGGCGAAGCCGAGGACCAGCGAGACACCAAGCGCCCTGCCGGCACTCGCGGGTAGCCGCGGCACCAAAAAGCGCCTGCGCACTCGATGGATTCGGATGCCCGACAGAGGCTCCTTATGGCTGCTTCCTTCCGGACCTGACCAGATTCGGAACATGTCGTCATCCGAACCCATCGAACGCGCTAGGCGCTCGGTATATCTTACCTGCTCCCGTCCAGCAGGGCAAGTGGGGCGAACCCATCGGATGGATTCGCCCCACTCGTCCATATCGCTAGCGGCGCCTACGGTACAGGACCGCGCCGCCCGCTGCGGTCAGCGCGCCGATGCCGGCCATGGCCACGAGCGCCTCGACCGGCAGGCTGCGGTCGCCGGTGTCGGGCATGCCGCCCTTGGAGCCGTCGCCGCTAGAGCCGCTGCCGGAGCCGTTATCTGAACCGCCGTCTGAGCCGCCGCCCGGCGTGCCGGGGTTCTCGGGGGTGCCGGGAGTCCCGGGATTCTCGGCGTAGCTGTTGGTGAAGACTGGCGGCACGTTGGCGTCGCCCTCGTAGGAGACCCTCGCCGACAGATAGCCCGTCTTGGTGCCGTCTGCCGCCTCGTCGCTCACCGTGACGACGATCTTGCGCACCGCCTTGTCGTAGGTCACGTGCGCCTGGCCGTCGTCGACCTCGCTCACCGTGAAGGTGTAGGTGCCGGCCTGCTTGAACGTCAGCGCATCGAACGTGACGCCGCCGTCCGCGGCGTTCTTGGCGGTCGACATGACCTTGCCGTCCCGGCTCTTGAGCTCAAAGCTAAACTGGCCCGCCTTGAGCTCGGCGCCCTTGAGCACCTTGGCGGCGCCCAGCTTGAGGGTGACGGGCGCGGCCTCGTAGCCGTTGGTGAACGTCACCGAGTCGTCGCCCGTGGGATTGCCCTCGGCATCCGCCAGCTCGTGCTTGACGGCGAGCGTGCCGTCTCCGG
>CAJKEF010000194.1 GCA_905198825.1 uncultured Collinsella sp.
TGGGTCCGCAGGGGACCGGCGGCCTGGCCGTGGCGGAGGGCATTGACGTGGCGCCGTGGGCCATGGGCGGCACGGGCGTGCACAGCTTCGATGCGCTGCAGCCGCTTGAGTGGCCCACGCGCCTGGAGGCGGGCACGCTCAACGGTCACGGCATCGCGGGACTTTCCGCGGGTCTCGACTTTATCGAGGCCCAGGGTGGAGTCGAGGCGATTGCGGCACACGAGCGTGCGCTCACCGATCGCTTCCTTGCCGGTGTGCGCAAGATTCCGGGGATTAAGCTCTATGGTGCCTTTGACCAGCCGACGCGCTCTGCGATCGTGTCGCTCAACGTGGGTGATATCGACTCTGCCGAGATCTCGGATGCGCTCATGCAAGGGTGGGGGATTGCGACGCGCCCCGGCGCCCATTGCGCCCCGCTCATGCACCGCGCGCTGGGGACCGAGCGTCAGGGTGTCGTTCGCTTCTCGTTTGGGTATTTCAACACGGACGAGGAAGTCGACACCGCGATTGACGCTTTGCGCGATTTAGCCTGCTAGAGCGTATATACTTGCGGGACGGGTCTTTTGCCCGTCCCGTTTTTGTTTCGACCCGAAAGGTGTGTCTATGGCCTCATCCGCCCCGCGCGGTCTGCGCTCCGAACATGTCGTTACCGTCGGCATTGCGCTGTTCTCGATGCTCTTTGGCGCCGGTAACCTCATCATTCCGCCGTTGTTGGCACTCCAGGCCGGTACAGCCACGCCGCTTGCCATGATCGGCTTTTTGATTGCCGCCATCGGCCTGCCCGTTATGGGCTTTATCGCTGTGGCGCTTGCCGGAACGGCGCGCGAGCTTGCCGGCCGCGTACACCCCAAGTTCGGCGAATTCTTCGTTGCTGCGGTGTATCTGGCCATCGGTCCGTGCCTGGCCATTCCGCGTACGAGCTCCACGGCCTTCGAGATGCTGGTGCCGCTGCTGCCCGAGGGCGTCTCGCTCGGCACGGCTCGCCTGGTGTTTGCCGTTGGCTTCTTTGTCGTCGCGTTTGCGCTCACGCTGCGTCCGGGCGTTATCACGCGCGTGCTCGGCCGCATTACGGGCCCCGCGCTCATCGCGCTCATCGTGCTGGTCGTGGGTGCTGCCGTGATCTCGCCGCTGGGACCGGCCGCTGCCCCGCAAGCTCCCTATGATGCCGGTGCTGCCGTGCAGGGCTTTTTGACCGGCTACCAGACCATGGACCTGCTCGCGTCGCTCGCCTTCGGCATCATCATCGCCGAGACCATCCATGAGCTGGGCGTGACCGACGATAAGCGCGTGGCCTTCGAGATCTCGCGTTCGGGTGTGATCGCCGGCGTGCTCATGGCCATCATCTACTGTGGCCTGGCGCTTGCCGGCATGCAGCTCGGCACGGTTATGCCCGATGCCACCAACGGCGCTGCCATCCTTGCCCGTTCTGCCTCCATGCACTTTGGGCTTGTCGGCACGGTCGTGGTCTTTGCGATCTTTTTCCTTGCCTGTATGAACGTGTGCATCGGCCTCATCAGCTGCTGCTCGCGTTACTTCTGCGAGACGTATGTGGCTAAAGGCGGAGCGGAGGCTTCCGAGGAGGCCATGCGCCGCCCCTTCGCGATGCTCGCCTTTGTGTTCGCAGCGTTTTCGTGCGTGCTCTCCAACGTGGGCCTCGACGTGATTCTTATGTTCTCAGTACCTATGCTCAACGCCTTGTATCCCGTTGCCATCGTGCTGGTGCTTATGGGCCTGGTGCACGGTTTTTGCGACGCTCATCCGCAGGTGTGGGTCTGGGTCGGCGGCGTTGTCGCGGTGCAGAGCGTAATCACTTCGGTTCGCGATGCGTTCTTTGCTGGCGCGTGGCTACCGTTCGATGCGTTGCCGCTGGCAGATATCGGTGCTGCGTGGGCACCGGTTGCTGTGGTGGCGTTTGTGATCGGTCTGGTTCATAGCCAGTTTGTCGCACATTCGAGGAGCTAAGGTTTCTGCGCTTGCACAGGCGGGGAGTCTCCCCTATAATTTCCTTCGCTTTGGGACACGCAAGGTTTATGCCTTAGCTGCTCAACACCTTCGGGACGTGGCGCAGTTTGGTAGCGCGCCTGCTTTGGGAGCAGGATGTCGCAGGTTCAAATCCTGTCGTCCCGACCATATCTTGCGGGCGTAGTTCAATGGTAGAACCCCAGCCTTCCAAGCTGATGACGCGGGTTCGATTCCCGTCGCCCGCTCCATAAGATAGTTTTAACGGCTTTGGCTCCATTTGGTGTCAGAGCCGTTTTCATATACATGCCGGGGACCCCACATCCCCTCCTAAGTTGCGGTGAAATAGTTCTTGGATTAGCCGCAAAAGCTGTTATCCAGGAACTATTTCACCGCAACTTATTGAGGCCGGGCGGGCTGGGTCGATGATGGGTTCTGTCGTCGAGAAGATGAGGGCAGCCGGTCGGGAGTCTGCGTAGGGTTTTGTGGTTGGTATACCGAAGCCGCGCATCATGGAGCCGAACGCTTTGACATCGTAGGTGTCTGAGAGCTTGAAATGAATGACGTTGTGGCCCATGGCACGCAGGTTCGCGTCGCGCATGAGGGCAGCTTGATAGGTTTTTGCCGCAGTATGTTCCGGATCATTTTGGGCATCGTCCTCAAACTTGCCTAGTCCATGCAGCTCAGCCAGCATCCAAGAGCCGTTTGGCATCTGCCAGCCGTAATCTGCCAAATAATAGCCGGCGTTTCCCGGTCGAGTGATTTCAACCTGAAGTTCAGGGGCGGCAACTCCCGCCAGAATCATTGCCGCCCGTGCTTCGGATTCTCCGCCGTTATCCGATCTGCCATCCATGTGTTCAAAAACGTCAAATGCGCGCGCAATGCCGTGCAGTCCGCGGCAGTTCGCTTGTGCATATGCACGCAATTCTTCACGCTCGACACCGTACTCACGAGCCAACCCGTCGACATAGCCTAGTGCATATCGAAAAGCGCTCGTTCGAGCGATGTCGACCACCGTGTGATATGGATCCGTTAACGTAAACGGGCCGAGCTGCCATACGTCGCCCGGCCGCCAGCGTCGGTATTCAACGAATTCGTACATATCGCGTCTGGTGGAACGCGGCAGCAGCACTTGCACCTTGTCGAGAAGCGAATATGCAGAACCGATGCCATAGAGCAGTGCCGCCGTTGCTCCACAAAACACGGCATCCGGTTCAACGACCGCAATAGCGGATGCCAACTGAAAGATGCGATCTTCAACCCCAAGATTATTCCAATAGACCGGATCCGCATACACATGGTTGTAAAGACGAAGCATGAGCTCTTCCTGCATAAGCTCGCGAGCACGGCGTTCATCCCAAGGATCAATTGTTATAAGCAGCTGTCCATCTTGATGAATTCCAAGGACCGAGAATAGCATCCTTGCATATGACTGAGGAAAATGTTTGCCTTTATCGAGCATGGCCAACCCCATAACCATCACGGCGGAGAGAATACCATTACGCTATCGTATGCTTCCGTCCGCAGGCCTTGCCAAAAGCTGACCAAAAACTTGACGTCGCAGGTCAGAGCTTCAGAAAATATTTCCACTCTCGGTAGACGGTCACTACGACCCTCCCAACGGCATCAAAATCCAACCTTACAAATAGTTGCGG
>CAJKEF010000195.1 GCA_905198825.1 uncultured Collinsella sp.
AAGCCCGGTTCGGTTACCCCGCACACCAAGTTCACCGGCGAGATCTACGTTCTGACCAAGGAGGAGGGCGGCCGTCACACCCCGTTCTTCGATGGTTATCGTCCTCAGTTCTACTTCCGTACCACCGACGTTACCGGTACGGTCAAGCTCCCCGAGGGCACCGAGATGGCTATGCCTGGTGACCACATCACCATCGAGGGCGACCTCATCCACCCGATCGCCATGGAGGAGGGCCTGCGCTTCGCTATCCGCGAGGGTGGCCACACCGTCGGTTCGGGCATCGTCTCCACGATCATTGAGTAAATTAGATCTTTGATTTAGCTGACTTAGAGAGAACCCGGCACTTATAGGGTGCCGGGTTCTTTTCTACGCGGGGCTTATTCCCTTCCGATTGCGCTTCGCTTGCCCTTAAGCCGAGCGTGAGGGATCGATTAGATCTCGCTGGCTTCATTGATGTGTTCCAAATATGAATGGACCCACCGAGAACCAATTGACTCGAGGTTTTCATTGACAGCACTTACGTGGAGCTGATAAAGTAACAACTCGTGCCCGTACGGGGCGGAAATGAAAGGTTCAGGATACATGCGTACTCTAGTTACTCTTGCGTGCACTGAGTGCAAGCGCCGCAACTATACGACCACCAAGAACAAGTCGACCATGCCTGATCGTATGGAGATCAAGAAGTATTGCCCCTGGTGCCGTCACCACACGCTGCACAAAGAGACTCGCTAGTCTCTAGTCACATACGCCAGTAGTTCAATTGGTAGAGCATCGGTCTCCAAAACCGAGTGTTGAGGGTTCGAGTCCTTCCTGGCGTGCCAGTCATTATTCCGTAAGCTCCCACTTGGGGGCTTACGGTTTACTCATGTATAAGCGCATTGCGCGGAGGTAACCCAAATGGCCAACAAGAAGAACAAGAAGAAGGCTCAGCAGCCGGCACCTGCCAACAACGCTGCCGCCAACTCCAAGGTTGAGGCCAAGAAGGCCGTTGCCAAGAAGAACGAGAAGGCTGCGAAGTCCAAGAAGAACGAGAAGCCTGGTTTCTTCGCCCGCACCAAGAAGTATTTCGCTTCGGTCAAGTCCGAGATGAAGCGTGTCACGTGGCCCGATAAGAAGGAGCTCGTGAACTACTCGGTCGTCGTTTGCGCTTCTCTGATCGTCGTCGGCGTCGTCATCGCTCTGCTCGATGCTGGCTTTGGCGAGGCTCTTGCTCTGTTCTCTGGATTGAGGGGCTAAACCATGTCTAAGCGTTGGTACGTCGTTCACACTTACTCTGGATACGAGAACCGCGTTAAGTCCGATCTCGAGCATCGCATCGAGACTATGGGCATGCAGGACCGTATCTTTGATATCGAGATTCCTATGGAGCGCGTCACCGAGATTAAAGAGGGTGGCAAGCGCGAGACCAAGGATTCCAAGGTTTTCCCGGGTTATGTCCTGGTTCGCATGGAGATGGATGACGATGCTTGGACGTGTGTTCGCAACACGCCCGGCGTCACCGGTTTCCTAGGCGGCAATGGCAAGCCCGCTCCGCTTTCCCGTGACGAGTACAACAAGATGACTCGTCGTCCCGGTAAGGGCGATTCGCCCAAGCGCACCTCGGTTGATATTCAGGTCGGCACGTCCGTCCGCGTCACCGATGGCCCGCTTACCGACTTTGATGGCAAGGTCTCCGAGGTTAACACCGAGGCTGGCAAGCTCAAGGTCACGCTGATGATCTTTGGCCGCGAGACGCCGGTCGAACTCGACTTTAACCAGGTCGCTGTCATCGCTTAAGTTTTCGTCCGTTCGCGCGAGCGTGCTTCTTCTGTGACTGCTCATCTCAGGAGTGCTTCTAACACGTGCGTGCTTACGATATAGCAAGTACTTCACACTCGTGATTCGAAAGGAATGACCATGGCTGAGAAGAAGGTTGCCAACGTCATTAAGCTCCAGATTCCTGCTGGTGCAGCTAACCCCGCTCCTCCCGTCGGCCCCGCCCTGGGCGCTGCTGGCGTGAACATCATGCAGTTCTGCCAGGCCTTTAACGCCGAGACGCAGGACAAGAAGGGCGACATCATCCCCGTTGAGATCACTGTCTACGAGGATAAGTCCTTCTCCTTCATCACCAAGACCCCGCCGGCGGCTCACCTCATCAAGAAGGAGCTGAACCTTAAGTCTGGTTCCGCTAAGCCCCAGGCCGACAAGGTTGGTCAGCTCTCCCAGGAGCAGCTCACCAAGATCGCCGAGATCAAGATGCCGGACCTCAATGCCAACGACATTGACGCCGCCAAGAAGATCATCGCCGGTACCGCCCGTTCCATGGGCGTCACCATCGCTGAGTAGCGATTTCTTATGGTAACGACGGGTGCTCCGACCGGGGCGCCCGTTATATGTGTGCAATAGGGCACACGATACGATGTGGGAGGGCTCACGCCCGTTTAACCACAGGAGGTAATGCACATGGCTAAGCATGGTAAGAGCTATAACGCCGCTGCCGAGAAGATCGACCGCGCCACGCTCTACACCCCCCTTCAGGCTGCCAAGCTCATCAAGGAGCTCGACACCGCCAAGTTCGACGAGACCGTCGAGGCCCACTTCCGTCTGGGCGTCGATACTCGTAAGGCCGACCAGAACATCCGCGGTTCCATCTCCCTGCCCCACGGTACCGGCAAGACCATTCGTGTTGCCGTCTTCGCCGAGGGCGAGAAGGCCCGCGAGGCCGAGGCTGCCGGCGCCGACATCATCGGTTCCGACGAGCTCGTCGCCCAGATCCAGAAGGGCGAGATCAACTTCGACGCCGCTATCGCTACGCCGAACATGATGGCCAAGGTTGGCCGCATCGGTAAGATCCTTGGTCCCCGTGGCCTCATGCCGAACCCCAAGCTCGGCACCGTGACCATGGACGTCGCCAAGATGGTCTCCGAGCTCAAGGCCGGCCGCGTTGAGTATCGCGCCGACCGCTACGGCATCTGCCACGTGCCCCTGGGCAAGAAGTCCTTCTCTGAGCAGCAGCTCGTCGAGAACTACGCTGCCCTGTACACCGAGATTCTGCGCGTCAAGCCCTCTTCTGCTAAGGGTAAGTACGTCAAGTCCATCTCCGTGTCTTCCACCATGGGCCCTGGCGTCAAGGTCGATCCCGCTGTCCAGCGTGACTTCCTGGCTGAGTAACTGCTAGTTACTGCCTGAGTAAAGCAAGCATTGCTAAAGAAACCCGGTTCTGCCTTGTGCAGGACCGGGTTTCTTGCTATCGCGTCAAAAGCACCATAAAGGGGACGGTGTCCCCTTTATGGTGGTTACCAGGGTGTTCTGGCTGTTGAGGACTCGATGGCATCGTGGCGCTTGAGCTCGCGGCGCATGGTTTGCGAATTGAGCCAGGCTGCCTGCCAGCCACGGATGGGGTAGCGCGTCTGGTCGAGCTCAAACTGCGTATAGCCGCAGGCGTTGATGATCGTTGCCCCGCATGCATGCTGACGCACACGTTGAAAGTCGCGACCATAGCATTGGTGCACATGCCCGTGCACCATGTAGTCGGGGTTCCAGGACTCGAGCGCTGTGTTAAAGCATTCGAATCCCCGATGTGGCAGATCGTCCAGATCGCCCATGCCAGCGGCGGGCGCATGGGTCAG